>JAFADM010000610.1 GCA_023424865.1 Bacillota bacterium
TTACTAAATTCATTTCACTGGCGATTGCTTCTTTAATGGTTATGGGTTTATCCGCAGGTTGCGGAGCGACCGGCAATACGGGAGGAAAAATGTATGTTTCCGTTATTGCTAAAGGTTTTCAGCATCAATTCTGGCAGGTAGTCAAAAAGGGTTCTGAAAAGGCAGCCAGTGATCTCGGCGTGGAAATTTATTTTACCGGACCGGAGGGCGAAAGTGCCCAAAGCACACAGGTGGATATGCTCAATGCCGAACTGGCTAAAAACCCAAAGGCCATCTGTCTGGCAGCACTTAATACGGAGGCTGTGCTTAGCCAGCTTCAGGAAGCAGCCAATAAGAAAATACCCGTCATTGGCTTTGACTCTGGCGTACCCAATGCTCCGGCAGGCCAGATTGCAGCCAATGCGTCAACCAACAATGAAGCAGCCGCAGCTTTAGGGGCTGAGAAGATGTTTGAAGCCCTTAAAAGCGAAATCACCGCAGCTACTGCCAGCAATCCTGTGGTAATTTCCATCCTTTCCCAGGATGCCACCAGTGCTTCCATTACCGGGCGTACCAAGGGCTTTGCGGAGAAGATGATGGAGCTTGCAAAAAGCGTCAACCAAGGTGAAGTGGCCATTACAGGAGGCTACAGTGCAATCAACAAGGGCGACGCATCAAAGGCGGCCGTTAAAATTGAAGTAACCGTTAGCGCAACACCGGATATCACCGATATGACAAGCTCCGCCAACGGACTTCTCAACAGCAATAACCTGAAGGGTGTTTTCTGCTCCAATGAAGGTGCGGTTAACGGCCTGCTGGCAGCGGTTAACGCCGGATCCCGGATTCCTTCGGGGGTTCAGGTGGTAGGCTTTGATGCCGGTGCAGGACAAAAGGCAGCCGTAAAAAATGGCGTCTTTTTAGGCTCCATCACCCAGGACCCTTACCAGATTGGCTACAAGGCTGTGGAAATGGCAGTTAAGGCAGCCAAGGGCGAAGCGGTATCCGATGTGGACACCGGTGCGAAATGGTATGACAAGTCAAATATGGAACAGGAAGATATAGCTCAGCTTTTGTATGACTGATACAATGGACTAAATTAGGATTAGTTGTGTCTTAAATACAAGGAGGGGTGGTCTGTACCATCCCTCTTTTAATAAGACTTAAGGAACTAATAAATAACTTTAATTAACAGGAGTGATAAAAAATGGCCTATCCGAGAATTGGTATAAGACCGACAATTGACGGCCGCTGGGGCGGTATCCGTGAAGGGCTTGAGGCCCAGGTTATGTCCATGGCCAAGGCAGCTGCCAAGCTTATTTCTGAGAATTGTACTTACATTGACGGCAAACCGGTGGAATGCGTTATTGCAGACAGCACTATCGGCGGAGGAGCGGAAGCTGCAGCCTGCGCTGAAAAATTTGAAAAGGAATATGTTACGGCTACCCTTACCGTAACACCCTGCTGGTGCTATGGCAGTGAAACCATGGACCTCTCGCCAAACACCGTAAAAGCCGTATGGGGCTTTAACGGAACAGAGCGTCCCGGAGCGGTTTACCTGGCTGCCGTTATGTCTGCCCATGCCCAAAGAGGACTTCCCGCCTATGCCATCTACGGACACGATGTGCAGGATATGAACGATACCTCCATTACGCCCGATGTGGAAGAGAAAATTCTTCGCTTTGCCAGAGCCGCTGTTGCCGTAGGCCAGATGAGGAACAAGGCTTATGTGGGCTTGGGCTCTGTTTCCATGGGTATTGCAGGCTCCAATCTGGATGCCTCCTTCTTCCAGAAATACCTTGGAATTCGTGCAGAATGGGTGGATATGACGGAGATTCTCCGCCGTATCGATCTGGGTATTTTCGATCATGAAGAATATGAAAAGGCTCTTGCCTGGGCTAAAGCCAACTGCAAGGAAGGCTTTGATCCCAATGAAGCCAACAGGCAATTCACCCGTGAGCAAAAGGATGCTCAGTGGGAGTTTGTTGTTAAAATGACTCTTATCTGCCAGGATCTTATGCATGGCAATCCCGTTCTTGCCAAAATGGGTTTCCATGAGGAGGCTTTGGGCAGAAACGGTATTCTTGGCGGCTTCCAGGGACAGAGAATGTGGACGGACTACAAGCCCAACGGTGATTTTACCGAGGCCATCCTCAATTCCACCTTCGATTGGAACGGTAAGCGCCAGCCGGTGCTCTTTGCAACCGAAAACGACAGCTTAAACGGAGCTGCCATGCTCTTTACCCATTTGCTGAACTGCGAAGCTTCCGTATTTGCCGATGTGCGCACTTATTGGAGCCCCGAGGCGGTTAGCCGTGTAACCGGCTGGAAGCCTGAGGGACTGGCTGCCAACGGCTTTATTCACCTTATCAATTCCGGTGCGGCAGCCCTTGACGGCAGCGGTGCGGTTAAAAACGAAAAAGGCGAAAGCGTCATGAAAAAGTGGTGGGATATGACACCTGAGGACATTGACGGCTGCCTTAAAAACACCCAGTGGTGCCCTGCCAATAACGGCTATTTCAGAGGGGGCGGCTTCTCTTCCAAATTTGAAACCCAGGGCATTATGCCTGTTACCCTGGTTCGTGTCAACCTGGTTGACGGACTTGGTCCTGTTCTGCAAATTGCGGAAGGCCATACGGTGGATCTGCCCCAGGAGGTTAATCATACCCTTCTTTACAGAACCGATCCTACCTGGCCCTCTACCTGGTTTACTCCTGTTCTTACCGGCAAGGGCGCCTTTACCGATGTTTACAGCGTAATGGCCAACTGGGGAGCCAATCACGGCGCATTCTGCTATGGCCACATCGGAGCGGATCTCATTACCCTGGCCTCCATGCTGAGAATTCCCGTGGCCCTTCACAATGTCAAGGATGAGGATCTGTTCAGACCTCATTCCTGGGCGGCTTTCGGCACAGTTGACAAGGAAAGCGCCGACTACAGAGCCTGCGGAAACTACGGCCCACTCTATCGTTAATTAAATAGCTATAGCCCCGGAATAATTTATAGCCCAAAGTGTACGAAAGCTCAGGTGCCCCATGCCCTGAGCTTTCCCATTTTCAGTGTCGCCCTTTTATTCGGAATTTGTCAATCTTACCCATAGCGCCCTCGACTTTCATATCTCGAATAAAAGGTCCCGTTCTTTTCCGGTTGTAAAAAACGACAAGTTTTGATACAGTGAAAGAGGCTAAAAAGCAAAATCCGGTATATATGCCCGAACTGCCGGAAGGTTACAGAAGAAAAGAGAGGCGGATTTGGAAGAATGTTAAAAAAACGTTTATTGAAGGCAATTTCTCTGCTTATGGTTTTACCCTGGTTGTTTACGGCATGTGCCGATAACAGCGTTTCTACGGGGAAACCCACACTTGCACCTGAACCGACTCAGACAGCCGAGCCCTCTCCAACCGCCGCTACACCTGAGGCAACACCCGAGCAAACTCCGGATCCTGCCAACACCACCCCGGATCCCTCAAAGGGAGGGGATGAGGTTGACCCCGGCGATAACACGGCCAAAGAGCGAGTAAAAGTGAAGGCTGTTTATGTTTCCGGACCTGTTGTATCCGCGCGTTTTGATCCCATTCTTGAGATGGTGGAAAAAACGGAGCTTAATGCCCTTGTTATTGATATCAAGGAAAACGGCGTTGTCAATTACGAGTCCCAGGTGCCTCTTGTCAAGGAGCTTGGACTCTATGTTAAATACTACAATGCGGAGGAGCTTATTAAGCGATGCCATGAAAAAGGAATTTATGTTATAGGCCGCATTGTAACCTTCCGTGAAGGCATGGCCAACAATAAGCCCAATGGTCTTGCAGCCAAAAATACAGAATTAGCTATAAGAACACCGTCAGGAGGCATCTGGCAGGAAGACAGCTACGGCCCCTGGCTGAATCCCTACAAAAAGGAAGCTCAGGATTACAATATTGACATTGCCAAGGAAGCCATTAGCCTGGGCTTTGACGAAATCCAGTTTGACTATGTGCGTTTTCCCACTGCCAAAGCAGATAAGGTCAATTATGGCGAAAACATGCCCGAAAAAACAGATACCATAACCGAATTCCTGAAAAGAGCTGCCGAGGAGATAAAGAGCGTTAATGCGGATGCTGCCGTTTCTGCAGACGTCTTCGGCATCATCGCAGAGAGTGAAAAGGACGGAAATGCCATCGGCCAGCAGCTTGAAAGGCTTGGCCTGTACATAGATTATCTGTCACCCATGATTTATCCTTCCCATTATGCCAACAATTCAAAAGGCACCATGGGTAATGGCGTGGGTCAGAAACTTAACGGCGTCCATTTCACCCATCCCGATCTTGAGCCCTATAATGTGGTGTATCAAGCACTCCTTAAGGTAAAAAGCCGCACGGAGGCAGTGGAAGGCTATAAGGCCATTATAAGGCCCTACCTGCAGGATTTTACGGCCAAATACCTTCCTTCCGGCTATTTCCAGACCTATGGGGAGGAGCAGGTAAAGGCCCAGATTAAGGCCGTATATGATGCGGGCTATGAAGAATGGATCCTTTGGAATCCCTCCAACAGGTATACCGAAGATGCACTGGAGCTTAATAGCGATACTACTGCCGATTAATTGAATAATTTTGTGCATTTATTTGGAAAATCAACAAATTTTAAGAATGAAATCCATGTTCTTGAATTTTTTACAGTAGAATCAATAATGAATAAAGACAGGCTTAAGTGCATAAAAAGAAAAGGATCGGGCTAGGCAGCAGATTTAGGATTAATAAGGAGCAAGGAAGGATGCTAAATGAGTAAAGGCTCAAATAAAGCCAGAAAAATCAATAAAAACCCTAAAACCAACCATCCCGGGATTATTAGAAAACCCGAGTCCGTGGAGCTTGGCGCATCTTGTAAAGCGGTGGTGGAGTTAAGTGAAAATTACCGCATTGATCGCGTCATCGGATGCCTGGAACGGATTTTTGACAGCCTGGGGGGGATTTCCTCCTATGTTAAGCCTGGTATGAGGGTGGCCCTAAAGCCCAATCTGCTTATGGCAAAAAAGCCGGAGGATGCCGCGACAACCCACCCGGCGGTGGTAAGGGCACTTACACTGCTCTTACAAAAGGCGGGGGCCTCCGTTATTATTGTGGAAAGTCCCGGGGGACCTTATAATCCCACCATGTTAAAAAGGGTGTACGCCGCAACAGGCATGGAAGCGGCAGCGACAGAAACAGGGGCAGAGCTTAATTACGATGTCCGGGTAGGCAAAAAGGAAAATACCGGAGCTAAAATTGTTAAGTCTGTTAAGGTTTTAAAGCCTCTTTTAGATGCGGATCTCATCATTAACCTGGCCAAGCTTAAAACCCATGGCCTTATGGTTTATACCGGTGCGGTCAAAAACATGTTCGGTTCCATTGCCGGTATGGAAAAGGCAGACTTTCATATGCGGTTTACCAATACGGATCACTTTGCCGAATGCCTTATTGATATTTTCCTTGCTACTCGCCCTCAAATCAATTTAATTGACGGTATTATCGCCATGGAGGGTGAAGGGCCCGGTTCCGGGGTTCCCAAGTACCTGGGCGTCATGATTGGCTCCACCGATGCCTTTGCGGCCGATTATGCGGCGTTGAAGCTCATTGATGTGGATTACAGGGATGTTCCTGTTATGAAGAAGGCAGAGGAAAGAGGCCTGTTTTCGGAAGAACGGGTGGAGCTGGCAGGGGTTCCCATAGAAACAGTGATGCCCGACAGCTTTGATGTGCCTTCTCTTGAAAGGGTAAAGCACAGCAGAGGGGTAAGAGGAAAGCTTCTGGGCTTTCTGGGCAAGCAGACCAAGCCAAAACCGGAAATACGCCATGAAAAATGCATTGCCTGCGGAAAATGCATTCAGGTCTGCCCGCCTCATACCATTAAAATGGGACAGGATAAAAAGGTTGTTATTGACTACAGCCGATGTATTTCCTGTCTGTGCTGCCATGAATTTTGTCCTGAAAAGGCCATTCGCATCCGCAAGAATATTCTGCGCAGCATACTTGAATATCGCAGAACCTAAGCCAGCTCCTTGTTTGCGGCCTCTTTTTGACCTGGAACGACGCAATACGACAAATACCGTAAATTTTTTTGTAAGATCTTTGTGATTATATTTCATTTTATGGTAAAATAAATAGCGTACGTTTGATGACCATAGTTCTTCAGCGGATCCAGGGGTGTAATTCATCCTGGGGCGATGTATCAAGCCAGTTTGCATATAGGAGTTGACCCATGAACGTAGAATACATAAATCCGTTTATTGAAGCAAGCCAGTCGGTACTTAGCATGATGACGGGAGATAAGCCGAAACTGGGACAGGTATACTTAAGAAAAGCCCCCTTTGGAAGTGACTGTGTTGCCGTATTAGTTGGATTAACAGGCAAAATAAGAGGCCAGGTAATTATTTCTATGACCCGGGAGTCGGCCATGGGCGTTGCTTCTGCCATGATGGGCGGTATGGCCGTAACCCAGCTGGACGATTTGGCAAAGAGTGCTCTTGCCGAGTTGGGAAACATGATAATGGGAAACACTGCTACATTGCTTGCGGGCAGGGGCATGGGCATAGAAATTACGCCGCCGTCCCTTCTTATGGGAGATAACATGATGATATCACCGGCACATATGAAGACCATTTGTGTGCCTCTTGAGCTTAAAGAAGATGTGAAGCTCATACTTGATGTATCTCTTGAAGAAAAATAAAAGAATAAAGTATAATTAAATATAACGCTTGATTATTCCAGTGAAGCAGTTTTTAAATGCAGGAGTTTTTGACATGGCAATGAATATTGTTCTGGTGGAACCTGAAATACCGCAGAATACGGGGAATGTGTCCCGTACCTGTGCGGCGACAGGTTCAGTATTGCATCTGGTTGGCCCTCTGGGCTTTTCTATTTCGGATCGCTATCTGAAAAGAGCCGGACTTGATTATTGGGATAAACTGCAAATGGAGTATTACGACTCCCTTGAGCATTTCTTCAAAAAAAATGAGCAGGGGTTTTTCCTTTTTTCTTCCACAAAATCTGCTAAGGTTTATACGGAGGTGGAGTATCCCGATAATTGCTTTATCTTTTTCGGCAAAGAAACAAAGGGACTCCCTGAAGAGCTTTTAAAAGCCAATTATTCACGGTGTATTCGAATCCCCATGCTGGATACAATACGTTCATTAAATCTCTCCAATTCAGTGGCTATTGTTTTATATGAGGCACTGAGACAAAAGAGTTTTAAAGGAATGCTTAGGGAAGGGCATATACCTTCAGTTGAAACTAAATATTAACATCAATGGGAAATAAATGAGAAAGGCGAGAAAACATGAGTATCAGCAGAAAAAGGCTTGGCATACTAACAGGAGGCGGCGACTGCCCCGGATTGAACGCGGCTATCCGGGCAGTTGTTAAAACAGCGATTAATATTTACGGCTACGAGGTTATAGGCTTTAAGGACGGTTATAAAGGGCTTGTTACCAATCGGTTTACAAGACTGGGGCTGGAGGATGTTTCAGGACTTCTGGATCAGGGAGGAACCATTTTAGGCACCACCAACAGCTACAATCCCTTTGAAGTGACTACGGACCATGACGGCGAAAAGCAGGTAAAGGATTTAAGCGGCAGAATTGCCGAGAATATTAAGATGCACGATATTGAAGGACTTATCATTATCGGGGGCATCAATACCATATGGGTTGCTGAAAGGCTTTCAAAGCAGGGAATAAACATTGTGGCCATTCCCCGTACAATTGAGAATGAGGTTCCTGGCTCCGATGTTAATTTTGGATTTATGACGGCTGTCAACACGGCGACACAGGCTATTGACAAGCTCCATTCCACTGCAGAGTCCCATCACCGGGTTATGATTGTGGAGGTAATGGGAAGAAGGACGGGCTGGGTGGCACTGGAATCCGGCATTGCAGGCGGTGCCGATATCATTCTCATTCCCGAAATTCCTTACGACATCCATTCCGTGGCCCGTCACATTCTGGAAAGAAAGAATTCCGGAAAGGGCTTCAGTATCATCTGTGTAGCGGAAAGCTGCAAGAAAGACGGTACCAAGCAAAACACAAAGCATATAGATTTTAAGGATGAAAAGCAAATCTTCAACGGTGTAGGAAGCCAGATTGCCGTGGAGCTTGAAAAGCTGACACAGCTTGAGGTGAGGGTCATGGTTCTGGGCTATCTCCAGCGCGGCGGTGAGCCCAGCTCCTACGATCGCATTCTCTCCACCCGTTTGGGTGTTGAAGCGGTTAATATGGCTGCCAGAGGGGATTATAATAAAATGGTGTGTATTAAAAATCAGGAGACGAAGCCCGTCCCCCTTTCAGAGGTTGCCGGTAAGGTTAAAAGCGTACCTGTGGACGGTGAGCTGGTCAGCATTGCACGAAATACAGGGGTTAGCTTCGGTGATTAAGACGGGAGGCCGATTTTTTTAATGGATAATGATTTCAGGGAAATCACGCTGGAGGATCAGGGCCTGTTTGAAAAGGCGTTCGCCTTGGGCGAACCGGTATCCTCCGAGCTGACCTTTACTTACCTCTTTATGTGGCGCAAGGATTACGGCCTTCGCTACACCGTGGAAGGAAACTATATTTGTATGGTTTCCTTCTCACGCACCCATTCCCCTTTTGCCTTTTTCCCAATGCCCCTGGATGGAAAATGCAATAAAACGGGCTTAAAAGCCGCATTGGATCGTATAGAGGCGTTTTTTAAGGAACAGGGAGCAGAACTGGTTTATGGAAGGGTGGAGGAAGAAAAGGCCCATGTTCTTGAAGAAATATACGGCGAACGTGCCCAGTCCGAAAACCTGGATTCCATCGCCGATTATGTCTACCAATACGAGGATTTAGCTCGTTTGGCGGGACGAAAATTCAGCAGCAAGCGCAACCATATCAGCCAGTTTATGCGCAGGTATGAAAGCTTTGAATACGTGCCGGTAGATGAGAACAACCTTCATGAATGCCGGCGGATTATGGAAAGCTGGAGCGATGTTCACGAAAAGGATGTGGCACATCCTGACAACAGCGAAAGAGTTGCTTTTTGCGAGCTGGCCAAGAATTGGAGCCGTTTCCCGGTAAAAGGCGCCCTTATCCGCATTGACGGAAAGTACGAAGCCTTTACCGTAGGTGAAAAGCTTAACAGCGAGACGGTGGTCATTCGGATCGAAAAAGGCAATGCGGAAATTCACGGCATTTACACTCTTATTAACAAGGAGTTTTTAGACAGGGACTGGCAGGGTATGAAATGGATTAACCGGGAAGAGGATATGGGCATGGAGGGTCTTCGCAAATCCAAACTTTCATATAATCCGGATCACATGGTACGCAAGTTTTTGGTAAAGGTGTTGCATTGACAAGGCAGAACGTTTTTTATACTATAGTATTGCATAGTATTTTGAATTTAAAATGGACTCAAACTTGCAGCAAAATCATAAATGGGTTGGCGCATCCAGCCCGTTTTGTATTTCCCGTGATTTTACTGCATGAAGGTAATACGATGTTCTTTTTAGTTAAGCTTAAAGCAGCTTGATGTTATGCCGTGGAAAGGAATGGGTCTTGTCATGTTGAAACAACCAAAGGTTTCCCTGGTTATGGGGAGCGATTCGGATTTTCCGGTTCTTGAAAGCACCATTAAAGTATTACAATCCTTCGATGTAAAGGTAGAGGTCTCGGTATGTTCCGCCCACCGTACTCCGGAAAGAGCGGCTGATCTTGCCAGAAACGCAGAAAGCGAAGGCGTTGACGTCATTATTGCCGCTGCGGGCAAGGCTGCCCATTTGCCCGGGGTACTGGCTGCATTTACCTGCCTTCCGGTCATCGGAGTTCCCATTAAATCCTCCACAATGGATGGGTTGGACTCCCTTTTATCCATTGTTCAAATGCCTGCGGGCATTCCCGTGGCTACCGTAGCTATCAACGGCAGTGAAAATGCCGCCCTTCTTGCCGTCCAAATTATGGGAGGTGCTTATCCCTATCTAAGGCAGAAAATGCATGAGTATAAGGAGAAAATGGCACTGGCAGTGGAAAAGAAGGATCGGGAGCTGAAGGAAAGGCTCAGCGCAGGGTTCTCCAACGGACTCAACAGGGATGAGGTAAAAAATGCTTAAGAATGAGAGCTTGTTTTTCACTGAAGAAGAAACGCAGCAGGATGAGATGCACGAAGCCTGCGGTGTATTTGGAATTTACGGAGATGAATCTCTGGACGTGGCCCGGCTCGTTTATTCCGGACTTTATGCCCTGCAGCACAGAGGGCAGGAAAGCTGCGGTATTGCAGTAACTGACAGCGAGGGCGCCATTACAGGCCATAAGGGAATGGGCCTTGTAGCAGAAGCCTTTACAGAAAAGGCTTTGGACAGGCTGGAAGGAACCCTTGCCATTGGTCATACACGCTATTCCACCACGGGAGGCAATACCATTGAAAATTGCCAGCCCCTCATTGTCAATTACCGTGACGGGCGCTTGGCCCTGGCTCATAACGGCAACCTTGTAAATGCATGGCGTATAAGGGGTGAAATGGAAAACACCGGCGCTATCTTTCAAACCGCTACCGATTCCGAGGTTATTGCAAACCTTATTTCGAGAAACGGCCTGAAATGTCGGGATCTGGAGGAAGCCCTCATAAAAACCATGGAGGTTATTGAAGGCTCCTTCGCGCTTATCCTTATGACCCGCAATAAGCTCATCGGAATACGTGATCCCTGGGGCTTACGACCCCTGTGCCTGGGAAAGGTGGGGGACGCCTATGTACTGGCCTCTGAATCCTGCGCGCTGGACGTTGTGGGCGCTGAGTTTATCCGAGATGTCAAACCCGGAGAAATTGTCATTATAGACGGCGGTGAGCCAAGGTCGGTTATGGGAATAAGCGGCAGGCCTCACCGTTTGTGTCTTTTAGAGCATATTTATTTCGCCCGTCCCGACAGCTTTATCGACGGCGCATCTATCTATGAATCCCGCCTTGAAGCAGGAAAGCTTCTTGCTATCCAGCATCCGGTGGATGCCGACGTTGTGGTGGGTGTTCCCGACTCGGGCCTAACAGCCGCTATCGGTTTTTCAAGGCAGTCGGGCATACCCTATGGGGAAGCCCTTATCAAGAACCGGTATGTGGGCCGAACCTTTATTCAGCCCAATCAGAAGCAGAGGGAGCAAAGCGTCAATATTAAGCTCAATGCCCTGAGGGCAGAGGTTTACGGCAAACGCATCGTGCTCATTGACGACTCCCTGGTTCGTGGCACCACCACAAAGAAAATCGTGCAGATGCTTAAAAATGCAGGCGCCAAAGAAATACACATGCGCATCAGCTCGCCGCCCATTAAGTTTCCCTGCTATTTCGGCATTGATACCCCCTCCCGGCAGCAGCTTATTGCCGCCAACCATTCCGTTGATGAAATAAGAGATATTATCTGTGCAGACAGCCTGGGATATTTAAGTGTGGAAGACATTGTAAAAACGCCTATCGGCGCTCCGAAGGACAGCTTTTGCACAGCCTGCTTTACAGGTGAATACCCCATGGTTGTGCCTGAAGAAGCGGACAAGTTTTCTCTTGACAACAAATGTGAAAGTCTTCACGATTAAAGCGTTTCTTTGATATTATGCAAACAATTAAAACTTGGTTATTTTTTTGTGCCAGGGCTATACAGCTTAAGAAAGGCCTCTTATGTAAATAACCAGGGATGTTGAAAGGGTATGAGACTATGGCAACATATAAGGAAGCCGGTGTGGATGTTACCGCGGGTTACAAGGCGGTTGAGCTTATGAAGTCCCATGTGGGGAAAACCATGCGTCCGGAGGTGCTTACCGGGCTGGGTGGTTTCGGAGGTCTTTTCAGTCTGGAAGCCTTCAGTTATAAAAAGCCGGTGCTGGTATCAGGCACCGACGGTGTTGGAACAAAGCTGAAGCTGGCCTTTCTTATGGACAAGCATGATACCGTGGGTATCGACTGCGTGGCCATGTGCGCCAATGACGTGGTTTGCAGCGGCGCTCAGCCGTTGTTCTTTCTGGATTACATCGCCCAGGGAAAGCTTATTCCCGAGCGTGTGGAGCAAATTGTAAAAGGGGTAGCCGACGGCTGCATTCAGGCAGGCTGTGCGTTAATCGGCGGGGAAACGGCAGAAATGCCCGGCTTTTACCCTGAAGACGAATATGATCTGGCCGGTTTTGTGGTAGGTATTGCCGACGGCGAAAAAATTATCGACGGACAGAAAATACGGCCCGGAGACAAGCTGGTGGGCCTGGCTTCCTCAGGTATACACAGCAATGGCTACTCTCTGGTACGCAAAATCTTCAATCTGGAAAATGGCGATTTGAAGGGCTTTAATGAAAAATTGGGCGAAAGCCTGGGTGAAACCCTTTTAAAGCCTACCCGGATATACGTAAAAACAGTACTTAAGCTGATGTCCGAGTTTGATATTCGTGGGGTTGCCCATGTTACAGGGGGCGGCTTTATAGAAAATCTGCCCCGAATGATGCCTGAAAATACTCAGGTGGTTATCCGCAAAGGCTCATGGCCTGTACTCCCCATCTTTAATCTCATTATGGAAGCAGGCTCCGTACCTGAAGAGGATATGTACAACACCTTCAATATGGGTATCGGAATGGTGCTCGCAGTGCCTGCAAAGCAGGCTGAGGCTGTGGTTAAGGCGGCGGAAGCCCTGGGAGAAAAGGCATACATCATCGGTGAAGCGGCAGAGGGCAGGGAGCCCATCCGGCTATGCTGAGGATATGTGTTTTTGTTTCCGGCGGAGGAACAAACCTGCAGGCCATACTGGATCGCATTGAAGACGGCAGGCTCCCCGGATGCGGGGTAGTTGCCGTCATTTCCAGCAAGGATGGGGTGTTTGCCCTTGAAAGAGCAAAAAAACAAGGTATTCCAACTCATGTGGTATCGCGGAAGAGCTTTTCCGATATGGAGGCCTTTGACAAAGCACTCATAGGCACGGTTACTCCCTATAAGCCGGATTTGATTGTGCTGGCAGGCTATTTAAGCCTTTTGGGCGAAGGCTTTATTAAGGTTTACGCCAATAAAATTATCAATGTGCACCCTTCACTCATTCCGTCCTTCTGCGGTAAGGGCTTTTATGGAATTATTCCGCATCAGAAGGCACTGGAGGCAGGGGTTAAGGTAACCGGTGCTACCGTGCATTTTGTGGAACCGGAATATGATTCGGGGCCTATTATTTTTCAAAAAGCAGTGGAGGTCCGGGAGGCTGATACACCTGAAAGCCTCCAGCTTCGGGTGATGGAAGAGGCGGAGTGGCACCTTCTTCCTGAGGCCATAAGACTGTTTTCACAGGGCAGACTGGAAGTAAGGGGCCGTCATGTGCGGGTTGTTCAAAATGGGATTTAAGGGAGGTAATCACCCCATGAAGGTTATGGTAATCGGAAGCGGTGGCAGGGAACATACTATTTTGTGGAAGCTGAGCCAAAGCAGCAGGATAACGGAGCTTTACTGCGCTCCCGGCAACGGCGGAATTTCTGAAATCGCCCGTTTGGTTGATATTAAGGTAACGGATATAGAAGGTATTGTACGCTTTTCAAAAGAAAAAGCATTGGATTTGGTGGTGGTGGCTCCGGAAGGGCCTCTTGCAGACGGCATGGTGGATGCCCTTGAGGCGGCGGGCATCCGGGCCTTCGGTCCGGTGAGCCAGGCGGCTATGATAGAATCCAGCAAGGCCTTTTCAAAGGCTTTAATGGCCAAATACGGCATACCCACGGCTGACTACAGCGTCTTCAGCGACAGTGAAGAGGCTCTGGATTATGTCCGGTCGGCGTCGCTGCCGCTGGTACTTAAAGCCGATGGCCTGGCTGCCGGTAAGGGTGTGCTTATCTGCGAAACCCGGGAGGCCGCATTGGACGGTGTAAGGGAGCTTATGGAGGATAAAAAGTTCGGAAGCTCAGGCTCCCGAATTGTTATCGAAGAATTCATGACCGGTCCGGAGGTTTCGGTGCTGGCCTTTACCGATGGCAAAACCCTTTTACCCATGGTCAGCGCACAGGATCACAAACGGGCCTTTGACAATGATCAGGGCCTTAACACCGGGGGAATGGGTACCTTTTCTCCCAGCCGGGTTTACACGGACGCCCTGGCGCAGGTTTGCATGGAAACCATTTATCTTCCCACTCTTGAGGCACTTAACAGGGAAGGCCGTACCTTTAAGGGCATTATTTATTTTGGACTCATGCTAACCCCAAAAGGGCCTAAAGTGGTGGAATACAATGCCCGTTTCGGGGATCCGGAAACGCAGGTGGTTCTTACACGTCTCAAAACCGATTTGCTGGATGTCTTTGAGGCCGTAGTGGATGAAAAGCTTCACACTATTTCCCTTGAATGGCGAAAGGAGCCTGCGGTTTGCGTTATCATGGCTTCAGGCGGCTATCCTGAGGAATATGACACAGGCTTTGAAATAACCGGCCTCAATGAAGCAGCCCAGGACAAAGAGGTGGTGGTGTTCCATGCCGGCACAAGCCTGAAGGAAGGCAAAATGCTCACCGCCGGCGGTCGTGTTCTGGGGGTAACGGCAGTGGCTCCGGATTTTGAAAAGGCTCGAGAAAAAGCTTATACTGCTGTAAAAAAAATCCATTTTTCTGGATCACATTACCGAACCGATATTGGTATAAAATAAAAAGACAATGTAAATCAGCATGAAAAAATAAATTGTTCCAAACTTTCAGGAAAACATTTTGTAGCATAAAGATAACCCTTCGGGTGGCATAATAAGATTGTGTTCAATGAATTTTCTTGAACACAGGTTCTCCATAAGTTGGGGGAACTTAAGTGTGCTGTTTAGGAGGTGAAAGTATGGGACCAAACAGATCCATCGGATGTTCCGTAACGGAATGCAGGTATCATGCAAAAAATGAGCAGCTTTGCAATCTGGACAGGATTAACGTATCGAAGTGCAGCAATGCTGCTGTAGATGAAAAGGATACGGAATGTGCAAGCTTCCAGAAGGAATAAGCAAGGCTGAGCTGTCCGGCGGACTTTCTTGACAGCATGAAGGATCGGCAATGCCGATCCTTTTTCTATACCGTTTTATTAAAATGCTCAGTTTGTCGGGCCAAGGCCAAGAAGCACAATACTGGCTGCCATAACGGCCATCCCCAGAAGAAGCCCCATAATGGATAAAAAGTTCCCCCCCGATTCCCGTGCTGCGGGAAGAAGCTCTATTATGGAGATGATAACCATAATTCCGGCTACCGCTCCAAGTATGACACCGAATAAAAAATCGGTAATCACAGGCCCCAGGATGAGTGCGGTTAAAAGAGCTCCCAGAGGTTCGGACAAACCAGAAAGAAGTGACATGGAAAAGGCTTTTTTTCTTGAGCCTGTGGCATAATAAACAGGAACGGCAATAGCCACTCCCTCGGGAACATTATGTATGGCAATGGCAAGAGCGATGGAGGTGCCAAGCCCCGTGCTCTTGATACCTGAAATGTAAGCTGCCATGCCCTCAGGGAAATTATGGAGTGTTACAGCAAGAGCCGTAAAAACACCGGTTTTATAAATGCGCCCAAGCCCTTTGAACCTGGAAGCCGAAAGAAGGGCTGAACCTTTTTCGGTAACATTGTCATAGGTATCATTGGAAAAGGGTGAGTGGGTAAGGGCCGGTTCAGGCACCCCCTCATGGATGAGTACGGTGATAAGGGCACCCAAAAAAAAGGCCAGGACCGTAACAAGCTTTCCTTGCAGGACGCCCTGAGTGCTGACGAGAAGGGATTGAGCTTCCTCATAAATTTCTATAAAGGACAGGTAAATCATTATCCCGGCGGAAAAGCCCAGCATCAGGGACAGCATTTTTTGAGGGATACGCTTGAAAAGCAGAACCAGAATGCCTCCAAGCCCGGTGCACAGGCCTGCAAGCAAAGCTGTTAAAATGGCGGTTAAGGAAGTATGAAAGTTCATATTTAATGCCTTAGTTCTAAAAAGGAGTCACCTTTATAACATAGTCGGTTATACTGCTAAATATGATGATTGAAACCCCTCTTCTTGCTCATTGGTTATAAGTAGGGCATATAGCCCGTTTAGATCACGGATGCAGCATGTTTTAACGATTGGAAAACAGCAAAAGGGATGGTCTCATAACACTGAACTTTTCATTTGAAATTCCCTCGGGCATAAGGTATAATTAGCGGCAATAAAGCCATGTTAGACGGATTTTCAAAGGTTTAAAAGGAGGCCGGCCAAATCGATGAAATCAATCGCCGTATTTGTTACAAGCCAGGGCCGCACGGCAGGGCTGGATGACGAAGGATTTGTAAAATGCTACAGTAAGGTTGGTAATATCTGGCATGTGGAGCAGTCCGTTCCCTTTACCCTCAAAGATATTAAAAGTGTAGGAGAAATACGCCGGAGCATCGGCACCATGCTGGGTTCCCTCAGTGATTCCAGGGTTTTTGTGGCAAAGGAAATCGCAGGCCAGCTTTATCATCTTTTAGAAGCCGGTGACTTTAACAGCTATGAGATAGACGGCGTACCGGAAGCCTTTCTCAATGCGGTTCTAAGGGAGGAAGAGGCCGAGGAGGCCAGAAACGCCGCATTAGCTACAAACCAGGACAATAATCCCTACTTCCCGGAAAAAACAACGGAGGACGGCTGCTATTCCCTTAATATGAAAACCCTTTTGATGAACCGGCCGGAGCTATCCACCAAAAAAGCGCTGCTGCCCTTTTTAAAAGAGGTAGCCTTTAAACGGCTGGAGATTGTTTTGGATCATTTGCCGCCCTGGTTTGAATCGGAACTTGATAAAATGGGCTATGCCTATGTGTCGTCTCAGGTAGCCATGAACGAATGCTTTGTGACAATAGTACCCAAGTAAACTCTCCCTTTGTATGACACAGCCTCCTATGATATAATAAGTTACCGTACCGGAAGGGTTCTCTATTCGGTGCACGAGGTACATTGCCTCGCTTGATACGTCCTATTCATGAAATATACGGAGCATTGAGGTTAACGGATGGGAAACAGACAGGAAAAAATCAGAAATTTTTGTATTATCGCGCATATTGATCACGGTAAATCCACTCTGGCGGACAGGCTTCTGGAACTCACAGGCGCTCTTACCGAAAGGGAAATGGAGGCCCAGGTTCTGGACAATATGGATATTGAACGGGAACGGGGTATTACCATAAAGGCTCAGGCTGTTCGCATGATCTATAAGGATGAGAACGGTGAGGAGTATATCTTTAATTTAATCGACACTCCCGGACATGTGGACTTTAATTATGAGGTCTCAAGGAGTATTGCTGCCTGTGAAGGTGCTATTCTGGTTGTGGATGCGTCCCAGGGTATTGAAGCTCAGACTCTGGCCAATGTCTATTTGGCCCTAGAGCACAATTTGGAAATCATGCCGGTCATTAATAAGGTGGATTTGCCCAGCGCCCGTCCGGAGGAAATTAAACGTGAAATTGAGGATGTTATCGGCCTTGAAGCCTTCGATGCCCCTCTGGTTTCAGCTAAAAGCGGCTTGAACGTGGCTGACGTTTTAAAGAAGGTTGTCCAGCTTGTTCCATGCCCCAAGGGGGATGAAAACGCGCCTACCCGCGCCCTTATTTTCGATTCCTACTACGATACCTACAAGGGTGTCGTGGCTTATGTAAGGGTAAAGGAGGGCAGTATCACCCTGGGCCAGTCTATCCGAATGATGCATACGGGCAAGGAGTTTGTTGTAACTGAGCTTGGCTATATGCGCCCCGGAGGGCTTATTCCTTCCGACAAGCTTTTGTCGGGTGAAGTGGGCTTTGTGTGCGGAAGCATTAAAAACGTGAGAGACTGCCGGGTCGGCGATACCATAACCACTTCGGAAAAGCCTGCGAAGGAGCCTCTTGAAGGCTATAAAAAGGCCGTTCCCATGGTTTTTTGCGGTATTTACCCCGCCGACGGCTCCAAATACGGAGATTTAAGAGATTCACTGGAAAAACTCCAGCTTAACGATGCAGCTCTTATGTTTGAGCCGGAAACCTCCGTTGCTTTGGGCTTTGGTTTCCGCTGCGGTTTCCTGGGTCTGCTTCACATGGAAATTATTCAGGAACGGTTGGAACGGGAATACAATCTGGACCTTATTACCACAGCTCCCAGCGTTATCTATAAGATAAAAAAGACCAACGGCGAAATCATAGAGCTGGATAACCCCACCAATATGCCTGACGTTTCCATTATTGAATCCATGGAAGAGCCTATTGTTAAAGCAACCATCATGTCTCCCACCGAGTATGTTGGAAATATTATGGAGCTTTGCCAGGAACGAAGGGGAATTTATATTGGCATGGAATATATGGAGGCCACTCGTGTAATGCTCCATTACACCATGCCCTTAAATGAAATTATTTATGACTTTTTTGATGCGCTTAAGTCCAGAACTAAGGGTTATGCATCCCTGGATTATGAGCTGGAAGGCTACAGGGAATCCAATCTTGTAAGGCTGGACATTAAAATGAATAATGATATTGTGGACGCCCTGTCCTTTATCGTTCATGCAGACAAGGCTTACGCCCGGGGACGGAGAATGGCTGAAAAGCTTAAGGACACCATACCCAGGCAGATGTTTGAAATACCCATACAGGCCTGTGTCGGCAATAAAATCATCGCCCGTGAAACCGTTAAGGCCTTTCGTAAGGATGTTCTGGCAAAATGCTACGGTGGCGATATTTCCCGTAAAAGGAAGCTTCTTGAAAAACAGAAGGAGGGCAAAAAGCGCATGCGCCAGGTAGGGAATGTGGAAGTGCCCCAGGAAGCCTTTATGAGCGTTCTTAAGCTGGATACCTGAGAAAGGATTCGGCTTATACCTGTGCCTGTTGTTTTGAATTCATGAGAAAGAATCTTGGACTTTATATTCATATACCCTTTTGCGCAAGCAAATGCCATTACTGCGACTTTACGTCCTACCCCGGGCAGGAGATGCTCTGGGAGGCTTACACCGACGCCGTATGCAAGGAGCTTGAGCTTAAAGCGCCTCTTTTTAAGGAGCAGGCGCTGACATCTGTTTTTATAGGCGGGGGGACACCCTCGCTTATTTCGCCTCTCGGCATTGTTAAAATAATGACTGTCTTAAAGCAGAGCTTTCTGGTGGTTCCCGAAGCGGAGATTTCCATAGAGTCAAATCCCGGAACCCTGGACGAAAGAAAGCTGGCTCTGTACAGGCAAAGCGGTATTAACCGGCTGAGCATTGGTCTTCAATCCTCAAACCCCGCACTTTTAAAAGCGCTGGGACGTATTCATACACCGGAGCAGTTTGACCTGGCGGTTAGAATAGCCCGCCAGGAAGGCTTTTCCAACATCAATGGGGATATTCTCATGGGAATACCCCAACAAAGCATGGCGGCGTTTATGGATACCGTGGAGCATTTGGGAGATTTAAATCTTGAGCATATTTCCTGCTACAGCTTGAAGATAGAAGAAAATACGGTATTTGGCCGTATGGAGGAAGAGGGCAGGCTCGAAAGTGTTGACGAGGAACTGGATCGAGCCATGTATGCCTCTGCCATGAAATATTTCGGAAGTCTTGGCTTTGAGCACTATGAAATATCCAATTTTGCGAAACCCCGGCACCAGTGCCTTCATAATATAAACTACTGGGAGGGGGGGAATTATGTGGCTGCGGGTGCAGGAGCCCATGCCTACACTCATGGAAGAAGATATGCCAACACCCCCGATATTAAAGCTTATATTAAAAGTATTGAGGAAGGCCGCCCCCTATTGGTTGAGGATGAAGAAATCGGCCCTGAAACGGCAATCTCCGAAAAAATAATTTTAGGCCTTCGGATGCGCCGTGGTATTGATCTTGGAAGGCTTTCACAGGAATACGGGAGAGATCTGAATGTTCAATATAAGGGAATTTTGTCGAAACTTGTCTCATTTGCCCTTGTTGAACAGCAGAATTCTGTGATAAAATTGACAAAAAAAGGTTTGGACTTGGCAAATCAGGTTTGGATGGAATTTATTTAAAGTTTAAGGATCCGATGAAGGGGCGGCTGCCTCTTTAATTCGGCAAGAATGACGGGAGGCGTCGGGCATGGAAAATCGCGAGGAGAAAAACATCACAGCTGCTGCACCGGGTCTTGCAGAAATCAGCATCAGCTATCTGGAGGATTTTGTTCTGGAAATAAAGGAAATACTTGACGAAGTCGATCTGGAGCTTGTTAACCTGGAGATGGATCCTGGCAATAAGGACTACATAAACGCTATTTACTGCAGCTTCCATACGGTGAAAGGCCTTGCGGGGCTTATTAATACAGGGGCGGGAGTTAAAATTGCCACTGCCACGGAAGAGCTTCTGGAAGCCGTTCGGAAATACAGTCCTGTCGCTGGAAAAATGATAATCAATCTGGTGCTTGATTCAGTCTCCTATTTGAAAAAAATCTGTGAGGACAGCCATTATATAGAAGGTGAAAAGGTTTCCGCCGATATTGAAAATCATGTCCGCAGTCTGGAGCGGCAAAAGACGGAAATTTATCTTGAATCAAGGCAGCCTTTGGGCAAGGAGCTGCGCATCGGTGAGATCCTTGTAGAGGAAGGTGCTATTGTACGTTCCGATGTGGAGGATGTGCTTCGCAAGCAAAGCGAAATGTACAATAAAATGAAGTTCGGTGAAATCGTTCTTCGTGAAAAGAAGGTGGACGCTTCTGAAATTATTAAGGCTATACGTCTTCAGAAGGTACGCAATTCCGGTGTACCGGATCAGTATGTCAAAATTCCGCTGGAGAGGCTGGATCAAATCATCGGAATTATCAATACCGTAAGCGGCATCTACGACTCGGTCAGAGACGAGGCGGTGCTCCGGTTCGGCAGCAATGATTCCCTTACCATTGAAGCCTCCAAGGCCTTTCATCTTCTTGATGATGTGCGCAGCATACTCAAGGAGCTTCGTATGGTTACCCTTCAGCAAACCTTTCAGAAGCTGACACGGGTAGCTTGTTCACTTATTGAGGAAAAGCACCTGGAGATCATGTTTTCCACCATGGGTGAGAACATGGAGGTTGATAAGGAAATTGCCGATAAAATTTCCAATCCTATGGGGGAGCTGGTGCGCCTTATTCTTGAAAAGGCATACTCCGACGGGGAAAACAGGGAGAAGAAGTTTGGTAGTCTTGAAATTGTGGCCTATGAAGAGGCGGACAAAATTCACATTGCCATAACCGGCGATTCCTGTGTGGATATTGAGGAGCTCACCGGGGATTCGGTATACCTGGATGCGGCATCCAAGCTGAAGGTGCTTAAATGCGAGCTTTCCGCCGATGACATGAGCAGCGAAGGCATTCGTGTTGAAATTAAAATTCAAAGATAAAGCGCCAGCAATTTATAAAAGTATAAGCTAAAATGCGAAGCCTTCGCGGCTGTCTTTACCATGATGCCGCGGAGGTTTTTTTTCATTTGTCAGACATTTAAAGGCTACGATGCCTACTATGACATAGGGTAGCAAACCCTGTCTAAAACCGGCAAAAATTTGCCATAAGAAGGGCAATCCCCTTGACAAAGGTGCCGCACAATGCTATTTTAAAAATAGCGTTAGCACTCAATGAGTGAGAGTGCTAACAAT
>JAFADM010000011.1 GCA_023424865.1 Bacillota bacterium
GAGGAATCGGTTCACTTAAGCTCATGGCCTCAGCCTCTCTATTACAGGCAGGCTAAGGAAAGGGCGGATACCTTCCTTGAGAAGACTCACCTCTTTAAAGAGGATACCTTACTGGAGCAGGTTGACACCGCGCGAAAGCTCATCGGTATGGCCTTAAAGCTTCGGAACGAAGCTCAGCTTAAGGTGAAGCAGCCGCTTTCCTGCCTGTACGCCATTGCATCTGAAAAAGTTCAAAACGCGGCAGAGCTCATGAGGGATACCCTGCTGGAAGAGCTGAACATCAAAAAGCTTGTGTTTCTAAAGGACACAGACCGTCTTAGCGAAAAATACCTGACCCTCAATTTTAAAAAGGCAGGCAGCGTATTAAAGGAAAAGGCAAATACCCTCAAAGGCCTTCTGGAGGGAGCGGATCGTGTGCAAACGGCAGAAATGGTACGCCAGTTGGAAGCGGGGGACAGGGTAGAGGTTCCGGGCTGGGCTGAAACGCTTTCGGCGGATTTGTTCACCTTAAGCACCCGGTATCGGGACAACCTGGTTGTTTCTTCCGATAAGGAAATGACTCTTGTACTGGATACCGCCTTAACTGAGGAGCTGCTGCTGGAGGGCCTCTACAGGGAGCTGCTTCGCCAGTGCCAGCTTTTTAGAAAGGAAGCGGGACTTGAGGTGGACAAAGTCATCCGGCTTGCCATAAAGAGTGAGGATGAGCAAATTGGAAGGGTTCTTAAGCAATATGGCAAAAAAATAGCTGAGGAAACCCTGGCCTTCGAGCTTACAGAATATTTGACGGATCCCTGTTTCCAAAAGGAAACCGAGGCAGGAGCCTATAAGGTACAGGTACAAATCGGAGTAAATTGATGTTTAGGGAAAGGCAGGTGAACTGCCTTTCTTTTTTTAATCCTTTTTTAAATACAATAGATCTATTGGGTTGAGTTAGAATGCCAACAATCCTATTTAATAGGGTAAGGCGTTAACCCCTTCTTCATTAATTCATGGATGCTTGCTCATAGAGCTATATTTGCTTGCCCGTATCCCTCATTATAAAAACAGAATCAAAGTCGCAATTTAAGGCTTCTGCTATCTCTCTTAATTCTTTTTCCGAAAAATTATCACGTTTCATTTTAGCACTTAGATTCGATTTTCCGGTTTTTAATTTTTCTGCTAAATCAGTCATTGTCATCTCTCGTTCCACTAACAAAATTTTTATTTTTTTAGATGTAGGCATAAATTACACCCCTTAAATATAAACATTTCTAATTAATAACATTATACTTCATTTATGAACGCAGTCAATTTTAAAAAGTACCAAGTACACTTAAATATGAATTTACTATCAACCCGGTTCACTCAAGAGTGTACAATATTAATCACAGAGTATATTTTATTCATTGGAAAACATACTATAAAAACTAATACTATATTGGAAAGGAGATGAAAATAGTTGTCGTTCGACAGATTAAAATAAGGCACTGGGAGCATGTCTATCGACAGATAACCACGCGCGGCAGGGCCTTACCTCTATCATTGCAATTTGATATTGACTTGAACTGCAACGGAGTAGATTACATACTAAAGGTTCAACCAGACAACAAGCGAAGGCTTTTTGCACTTCAAGCGCTTGGAGTTTATTCGAATCGCGATGGTATAGGCAGCATAGATTATCATTTAATAGAGGATAATCTAATGCTTGCTTCACGCCTTGAAATCATTATTTATCAGGGGGTAGAAATACTTAAAAGTTAAACTGCATGACAAACAAACAAAAAATGTACGATACGATGCAGACAGAAAACGACGAGCGTATAATTACTCATGGCAAATCTGCATTTGCAGCAGGTTTTATAGTTATGATTTTGATGAGTGCAGCAATTATGGTTATGTATCAATTTGAAATTAAGCTTAACGGATTCGACTCTGCAATAATCATTATGATAAGCGGTGTTTTATCCTGCATGGCTAGCTTTATCTACAAGCTTTTTAGGAATTAACGGTATTTACAAAGACTAAAAGCCGGTAATTGTGAGTATATCCCAGTTATCGACTCTTTCTTCTTTATCCAAAGGTACAGGTACATATACCATTTTAACCGCTAAACCGGAGGATTCTCCATCACTCTACCAACAGTCGGTTGTTGGATGGCACATGCTCATATAGAATGAAAGGGTAAATGCAAGAAAGGTTAGGTTATACATTCATGGATACTGGAAAAATGGCTCGATTTATTTCCGAGCTGCGCAAATCAAAAAACTTAACACAAAAAGAGCTGGCGGAACAATTAGGCGTTACCGATAAAGCGGTATCAAAATGGGAGAGAGGGCTGAGCTGTCCCGACATCGCATTGCTTTCACCTCTTTCCGATATTCTGGGAGTAACAACCAGCGAGCTGCTGCAGGGTGAAAGCAATGCAGTCATTGAAGAAGGTTCTCCTGCACCAGTTGTTAATGCACTGGTTGAAACAGCTCTTGACTATGCCGACACCGCTTCTAAAAACAAGCTGCGCGATCTGTACAAAATGCTAGCGATTATTATTACTGCTGCCATGTTACTTGGGAACGTGGTCTGTGTCATCTGCAATTTTACAATTAACGGAACACTGACATGGGCATTGTTTCCCATAAGCGCTTCTCTCTTCCTGTGGCCTGTCATAATCCCGACCCTTCTCTGGCGAAAAAAGGGTATGTTTTTATCACTTATTCTTTTTAGCCTTTTGTTAATACCTTTTCTGTTCGCCCTGGAAAAAATTATCGGTATCCCCGGTTTGATAATGCCTATGGGCACGCGTATTACCTTTATCTCACTGTGTTATTTATGGATTATTGCTGTTTTGTATGCTAAGACCAGACTTAATCCTATCATGACAACAGCATTGGTATTATTGATTGGCATACCTGTTTCCGTATGGATTAACGGGGTGGTGGCCAATTACACCGGACAGGTGGGTACGGATGTTTGGGATATCCTTTCCAATTCCATTATGTTAATCCTTTCACTATCTCTTTTTGCATGGAGTTATTTTAACAAAGGAACCCGAAAGGGCAATCCTACGCAACGAAAAACAAGGTGAACCCTACCTTGTTTTCCGTTATTGTATAGAGTCATCAATTAATTCACTTTTGAGCTATTATTATAACAGTTTGAACAAAATGTTTTTATAAAAAGAAATAGGTAAAAAGGAGGGGTGGAATTTCCGGCCGGGCTGTTAAAGAGGGGCGGAGGCCCCTCTTACATTACCTTTTATGAACCGGTTGACTTATACCGGTGGAGCCCAAATCGAAAAAATGCATATCCTGGAATAAGAAACAATAACCCCAAAAGAGGTATAAACATATAGAACATACTCCGTTCCCTGTCCAATAAATACAACAGCGGATAATATTGAAACAATGCCATTGGTATCACAAAGGTGAGGAACATCAAAACGTTTTTGCCATATACCGAAAATGGATAACGCCCAAACTGACGGCCTCCGTAAGTAAAGAAATTTAAGAATTCCAGACCCTCGACAGTGAAAAACGCGCAGGCTGCATAAATAAGGAATAACGCAAAAAATACGGCACTTCCGCAAAGAATCATCAGGCAGAGAGTGACTATTTTATCCCATGTCCACTGGACACCGCTGTTGGGGACTGCCAGGCATAATACAACAACCGCTTGTGCCAATAGTCCAAGTCGTGTAAAATCCATATTTGGAATTAAGATTTGCAAGAAGACACTCCGTGGCCTTACAAGCGCCCGGTCAAACACGCCGTTGCCCAGCATCCTCGGAAAAACTGCAAACCCGCCCCCGGCCATCTCTCCCAGAGAGAATGCCATGACCACTATCGCAAAACACAAGAGGGCCTGCTCATAGGTGAAGCCCTCCACCGCATTAAACCGGGTGAACATAAACTGTACTCCGAAAAAGGCCGTAAACGATGTGATGAACTGCCCAAAAATAGTCAAAAAGAAAG
>JAFADM010000051.1 GCA_023424865.1 Bacillota bacterium
ACTGTCCGCTTAAGCACCTCCGAGCTGGTATCCCGCAGCGCCCTTGAAAAACGGGGAATTGATATTTCCAAGGATATCACCTATGTGGAAATCGATTCTTATCCCAATATCGTTGAGGCCGTTCGAAAAGGCACTATTGATATTGGCTTCGTTTCCTCCGAATACGGAAAAATCGGCATTGATCTGGGACTGGAAATTCTGTTTCCCATGACGGACATGTCAGAAAACTATGTGTGCTGCCGCCAGACGGCTTACACCCCCTCCGTTAAAGGCAACAGGGAGGCCTTTGTCAAATTTCTTAAAGGGCAAATCCGAGCCTATAAGGATTTTAATGAACAGCAGGATGAGGTTGTGAAGCTTTTGGCAGAATACTCCTCTCAAACGGAGGAGTATGTCTATGACTATCTCTACAATCCGGAATTCAATGCCAATCGTACATTCAGTCCGGATCCGGCTATCAACAAAATCCGGGAGGTTTATGAAACTTTAGAGAAATGGGACTATGTGGAAGAAGGCGTGAAGGTAGAGGACTTTGTAGATATCACCCTCTATCAGGACGCCCTCAAAAGCATTCTCCAGGAATACCCCGATGAACCCGTCTTCAAAACCCTTGAGGAGGCATTCCAAAAGGATAATTTCTAAATCCGGGGTTTATCTGGCAATACCCCGCTTTATACCGGAGGAAGTTTCATGAGCAAAATTGAAATAAAAAATTTATCCCTTACCTATGACAACGGGAAAACGCAGTTTACAGCGCTAGAAAATATTAACATCAAAATTGAAGAGGGACAGTTTGTTTGTATTATCGGTCCCAGCGGCTGCGGAAAAAGCTCTCTTTTAAGCATCCTGGAAGGGCTGTATTTTCCCTCCCAGGGGGAGGCTCTCATTGACGGCATCCCCATAACGGGTACCGGCTATGAGCGGGCGGTGGTATTCCAGCACTATTCCCTGTTTCCCTGGCTGACAGCCCGAAAAAATGTGGCATTTGGTATTCGTCAGGTAAATCGAAAGCTTAATAACCGGCAAATCGACGACATTGCCGTGGAGTATCTCAAAAAGGTGGGCCTCAATGAGTTTATCGACAAGCTGCCGGGTGAGCTCTCCGGCGGAATGCAGCAGCGTGTGGCCATTGCCCGCGCGCTGGCGGTCAATCCCCAGATTCTTCTTATGGACGAACCCTTTGGTGCCATTGATACGAAAAACAGGGTGGTGCTTCAGGAGCTGCTGCTGGATCTCTGGGGTGAGGAGAGCACACGGAAAACCGTTGTGTTTGTAACTCACGATATTGACGAAGCACTGCTTTTGTCAGACAGGATAGTCTTTATGGGGCCCAGACGCGTGCAAAAGGAAATTCCGGTTCCTTTCAAAAGGCCTCGGGAAAAATCCAGCCTTTATGCCAGCGCGGAATACGGTCTATTGCGTTCGGAGCTTGTAAGCCTGTTCTACGCCGATATTGCCGAAAAAATCGGAAACGAGGAGGTTTGCCTGTGAAAGAGCAGCTTAAGATACGCCTGTTGAATTGGCCCAACCTGCTGTTTTTATTACTGATAATGGCCATACTCCTGCCGGGACAAATGGCTCAACGAGTAAAAATGAGCCCTCCGGGTGTTTTCCTTGGGGTTGTAATCGCAATTGAAATCTTTTATCTTGTGAAGCTGGGCAGGGAAAAAAGCCGCCAGGCTGCCAGGGATATCGCAACCTTTCTTTATCTTTTCCTTCTGGCATGGGAGGTTTTTACCACAAAGCTTGATAAATTGCCCTATGTGTTTGTCCCTGCGCCGGAAAATGTTTTTCATGTTTACGTGCTCCACTGGGAAATCATCCTCTCCGGCTTCTGGCGTTCCATGGCTCTGCTCATATCGGGTTTTGGAAGCGCCCTGTTGCTGGGGGTGGTCCTGGGAATTATAGTGGGGTGGATCCCCCGGCTGAGAAATGCGGTTTTTCCCATAGCAAAAGCCATAAGCACCGTCCCGGCCATGATTTATGTACCCTATGTGGTGGTCTTAATGCCTACCTTTACTCTGGCCTCCATTATTGTCATCTTCAACGGTATTTTCTGGACCACCTTTATGAATATGATTAACCGGGTGGGAACCATAGATAAACGGATTCTGGACTCTGCAAAAATCCTCAATGTTAAAACCTCCACCATGCTTTTTCAAATCATTTTACCCTACACGCTGCCGCGCATTATAAACAGCCTGACCGTCTCCCTGACCGTCTCTCTCATGACGTTGACGGCGGCGGAAATGATTGGTGCGGACAGGGGCATGGGCTACTATGTCAAAAGAGCTCTCGACTACGCCAACTATACCCAGGGAATGGCTGGAATCTTTTTTATCGCGCTGGTCATTACCCTACTCAACAGCCTAATCACTCTTCTTAAGAAGAAGCTGGTGAAGTGGAATTATTAGAAACACACGTTAATAAGAAGCCGGTGAAGCGGAATTATTAGATGAACACGATGATGTGCTATATAAATAATGGAACATATCCTGTAAACCCGTAAGGAGGTCATGTCATGCTGTCTGTCAAACCCCGGGAAGCACTTAAGAACATCAGTCCATTTAAAACCGCACGCTCCCTTGAAGCCATTAAAAAGGAATACGGCGTGGATAAGGTTATAAAGCTTGCAGGAAACGAAACCAATCTGGGGCCGTCCCCCAAGGCCCAGGAGGCGGTATTAAGGGCTGTGGGAGATTTGTATCTTTACCCTGACGGCCAGTGCACCGCCCTTCGGGAAAAGCTTTCCCGGCTTCACAACGTGCCGCCCCAGCGCCTTATTTTTGGAAACGGCTCCTTTGAGCTTTTATCCGTTATTGCCCACGCCTTTTTGGAGGAAGGTGATGAAGCCATTACCCCTGTTCCATCCTTTGGCTATTATAAAACCGCCACGCTGGAAATGGGGGGAGTAGTGGTGCCGGTTCCGCTGAAGGAATACCATGTGGATCTGGAAGGGATCCAAAAAAGTCTCACTCCTAGAACAAAAATCATTTGGTTATGCAACCCCAACAATCCTACGGGTACGGTAATCGGGACCGCCCGGCTGGAAACGTTTTTAGAAGAGATAGGACCTCAGGTGCTTGTTGTCTTTGACGAAGCCTATTACGATTATGCCGAAAGCCGGGATTATCTGGATACCATCCAGCTTCTTAACCGCCATAACAACATTATTTGCCTGAGAACCTTTTCAAAGATCTACGGGCTGGCATCCTCCCGCATCGGTTACGGGGTTGCCCAGGAGGAGCTTCTGGATATTCTTCTCAGAACCAAGCTTCCGAATAATGTTAATCGCTTGGCGCAAGCAGCGGCTTTGGCCAGCCTGGACGACGCTGATTTCCGTCAGGCGGTGCTGGAAAACAACAGGAGGGGCAAAGCCCTTTACTACAGCCGTCTGGCCCAACTTAATCTGGATTATATTCCTACTCATGGTAATTTTATTATGTTCAACACAGGACTTCCAAGTGACTATGTGGTGGACCAATTTGTCAGAAAGGGCATCCTCATCCGGGGAGGAGATGAGTTCGGCATGCCCTCCTGGCTTCGCATTACCATTGGCCTTCCGGCGGAGAATGAAGCGGTTTTAGAGCTTATTGAAGAGCTGGTGCGAAAGGGAGAGCCCCGCGCTTGATCCTGTTTTTGCCTTGCTATATAAATATATTAATATTTTAAATCTAGGCCTATAATATATTAATATAGGCCTGATTTCCTTGTAATTAGTCCTTCTGCGTATTATCATACATATAGGCAGGCATATTCATAGCATCATATTAAAATCCTTACATACCAATATCAAAATTGTAATACTTTTGCCCGCCACAATAATAGGAATATTAAATACGTAGCGAGGGGATGTCAAAATGAAAACCTATGGACCTATCAATCCTAAGTTTCCTCATTTTCTT
>JAFADM010000098.1 GCA_023424865.1 Bacillota bacterium
TCCCTTATAAATCTTCCCCGTCGCTGTAGTGCACCCAACCGGAGGAGGAGCGGAACAGGAACAGTGTGACAACCATAATCATTGCGAAGATAACCCATGAAGTGGCGCTGGCATAGCCCATTTTATAGTTTTTAAAGGCGTCAATGTAAAGCTTCATGCCAAGGACAAAGGTGGATTTCATGGGTCCGCCTCCGGTTACGACAAAGGCCGAGGTAAAGCTTTGAAGGGCGGTGATGGTCTGCATAATGAGGTTAAAGAAGATAATGGGTGTTATGGTAGGGAGTGTAATAGTGAAGAAGCGCCGAAATCTTCTTGCCCCGTCAATCTGGGCTGCTTCGTAAAGCTCGGCAGGCACCTGCTTTAAAGCAGCCAGAAACAGTACCATGGAAGAACCGAACTGCCATATTTCCAAAAGGCAAATGGTAACCAGGGAAACATTGGGGTCGCCCAGCCACTCCACCTTGGGCAGGCCAACGGTTGTAAGTACGCCGTTAATAAGGCCGTCGCTCATAAACATAAGCTTCCAGAGTATGGCAATGGCGATGCTTCCGCCAAGAAGGGAGGGAAGGTAGTAAACCGTCCGCATCACATTGATGCCACGAATATTTAAATTCAGGATAAGCGCAATAATCAATGCGAAAACAATCTTGCCTGGAACGGTCATTACGGTATAGAGTACAGTAACCTTGAGAGAATTGTAAAAGTCCGGATCCGAGGTAAAGAGCTTTATATAGTTGTTGAAGCCAATAAAATTCAGGGATTTGTACATATTGAAATCGGTAAAGGAGTAGACAAAGGAACTGATTAGGGGATAGAGCTGGAAAATGAGCAGGCCCAGAAGCCAGGGTAAAAGGTAAACAAGGCCCATATAGTCCCTTTTAGTATATTTTTTATAGCTTTTTTTCATAATGATATCTCCTGCGTCAAATTAAGAACCTTTGAAGCGGTGCCTAAAAAACCTCATCGGCTGGGGATTAAACAAAAGGATAAGTGAAATTTTATAAGAAAGGAGCACAGTATCCTTTTCTGCGCTCCTTTGGAAAGACTTCGCCTACAGGTTACTGGTTGGCCAGGACATCCTGGATAAGCTTGATGCTCTCATCGGCGATTTGCTCCACCGGCGCGGTGCCGTAAGCTACTTTTTCAATCATGTCAACAATGATGGTATCAATTTCAGCGCTGGTTGTAAGGCCCATTTCATTGGTACCGTTAAGAGCCAGGCCGAATTCAACCGCTTTGGTGACGATGGGCTGAATGAAATTGTTCTCCACACTGAGGTTTCTTGCCGATTCCACTGCCGGGACGGAGCGGACATCCTTGAGAATTAAAGCCGAAGCGTCGTCGTTGAAGAAATAATCATAGAAGGAAAGGGCGGCGTCCAGCTTGTTGGAATTGGATTCCACGGTTTTGGGTATGCACATGAGCTGGGGTGGGTTGGCATAGAAGCCGTCATCCTTTCTGTCGGTCATTAAAGGAGGGACTACCACGTCAAATTCCATATCCGGTGAAGCGGAGGTGAAAGTATTTACGGTACTGGATACGCAGAAGGCAGATGCAAAATCACCGGCTATCCATTTGGGGTTTGTGGAGGGATTATTTTTAAAGGCAGTGCTTGCGCTGGCAGGCTGAAATACCTTTTCATCGTACAGGGTTTTTAAGTAAGTAAGGCTTTGAACCAGCTCCTCCCGGGTAAAGCCCATCTGCTTGGTTTCATCAACAATAAAGGTATTGCCTGTTAGCTGAAGGATGTAGGGACGGATAATACTTGTAACAATGGTGGGGGTGTCCACATTCATAAGGTACTTGCTGCTGTCATAGGCCTGGAGAGCCTTTCCTGCATCTATAAGACTGTCCCAGGTTAAATCCTTGGAAAGATCTATTCCTGCTTTTTGCGTCAGGGTTGTGTTAACCAAAAAGGCGGGGCCAGCAATACCCGAAGGAAGGCCAACCAGCTTATCATTGTAAACGGAGGTGTTTTTGAGAAATTCCGGATCAAAGCCCGTAAGGTCAATTTTTTCCTGATATTGATAAAGATCCACAAAGAAGTCGCCCTTATTCATAAAGTCGGGAATCCAGCCCGGTCCGTTTTGAATAAGCTCTGCCGCGGTACCGCTGTAAAGCTGAATGGAAAGCTTCTCCAGATAACCGTCGGCGCCGCTGTACTCCGGTTCAATGGTGACGTGAGGATTGGCTTCCACAAATTTGTCGATGACCTCCAGTGTGGCTTGATGGCGCTGATCGCCGCCCCACCACATAAAACGAAGGGTAACAGGATCCTTGGAGGCAGAGGGGGTTTCCGTACCTGCGGTGGCGGAAGGTGTGGAAGTTTGAGAAGGAGCAGCACTATTGCCGGGCTGGCCGCCTGAGCAGCCTGCAATGAGGGATGCGGTCAATGCGGTGCTGACTAAAAGAGACAACATCTTTTTCATTTTTAATCCTCCTGTATTAGCCGTTCATTCATAGAGTATCCAGTTTTGTGAAAACGGCTTGTTTAATGTGGTTTCATTATAAAAAAATCCCTGTTGCAGGGAAAGGCGCTTTGGCTACGAAAAGGTATCCGGGGCTGGCTAAATATAAAAAAAGTATCCTTATATACCTTTTTGATGCATTATATATACAAAATAACCAAGAACCAGATCTTTTTGTCGTATAATGCTATGATTTAAGACACCCGGAGGCTATTTTTCAGCAACATTCTGAAGGTTAACCGGAGGAGTAAAGCATGTATCGTTTAATTGTGGTGGAAGATGAAAGTAAAATACGTGATGGTATTGTCAATCTTTTTCCCTGGGAAAAGGCGGGCTTTCAAGTTGTCGGAAGCTTTTCAAACGGAAAACAGGCACTGGATTATGTGGCCCTTAATCCAGTGGATGTGGTGCTTACCGACATTAAAATGCCCATTATGGACGGTATCGAGCTTGCGGCCCGGCTGGAAAACAACGAGAAGGTCAAGGTGGTTTTCTTAAGCGGGTATCAGGATTTTGAATTCCTTCATAAAGCCATTCTTCATGGGGTAAAGGACTATCTTGTAAAGCCGGTTAAGTATGATGAGCTCCTGGTTTGCTTTGGCCGGATAAAATCCGCGCTGGACGAAAAGAACAGGGTGATGCCCGAAGAACGCTCCTTTTCCTACTATGAGCAAATTGTAAAGAATGTTATCGACTACATCAACAACAATATAAAAGACGCTACCCTGGAGAAGGCGGCCATGGTGGTTAATTTAAGTCCTAATTACCTGTCCAGGATTCTAAAGGAAAAATCGGGACGGAGCTTTACGGATTATCTGGTTGAGAGGCGCATGAAAAGAGCGGCGGAGCTTTTGAAGGAAATCGGCTATAAGCACTATGAGATTGCTTACCAGGTAGGCTTTGACAATCCCAAGAATTTCACCCGGGCCTTTAAGCAATATTATCATATGACGCCCAGGGAATACCGTGACAAGATGCCCGGAGGGATAAGGAATGATGATTAAACGGTTTTTCTTCAAGCGGTTTATTATCTTTTTCGTTGTTATGTTAATTCCTACCCTGCTTTTGGGTACTCTCTACTTAGCTTACATCAATCGGAGCATCCGGACAAAAATTGAGGGGAATACCCGGAAAGCCCTTACCAGCGTTTATGATAATGTGGAGCTGGTTCTAGGCAACATTGCCTATCAGCAGATGCTTACCAGCAATCCCCGAATGACCCTGTCACTTACCAAAATGATGAATCAGGATTTCAGCAGCTATGAGGACTCGGTAATGATGACCTGGGCCAGCTCTATTTTATCCTCGGCGGTTAACAATAATCTCTTTGTAAAAAATATTTACTTTTATATTGAAAAGTCGAAACGTTTTTTATCAACCTCCGACGGGCTTGTTTCCATTGAAAGCTTTTTTGACAAAGGCTGGTATGAAACCTATCATAAATCGGACAAGTCCATGGATTTCTGGCTGGAAAGACGTTCGGTTAGGGAAAGCGAATACCGTTCCGAAAGTGAAATCATCTCCTTCTACCAGCGTATGAAAAACGCAGTGGGGGTGATTGTGGTCAATATTAATCCCGATCGGTTCAACAGCATATTGAACCATATTCAGACGGAAGAACGGCAGTCTCTGTTTATTCTGGATCTGAGCGGGAATGTTCTTTTCTCCAATGAAACGGGCTCAGGGCTCCGAACGGCTGTTTTTGATCAAATGCTTAAGGAGGCACAGGATACTCAGGAGGATAATGCCCAGGAATATGAAAATATGAAGCCGGTGGTGGTAGAGGGAAAAACCTACCGTTTAAGCTCCTTAAGCTCGGAAAAGTATAAAATCCGCCTTGTTTCCCTCATTCCCGAGAGCGATTTATATCAGCAGCCCAATGAATTTTTAACCCTGTTTTTAATGATTGCGCTTTTGTCCACGGCCATTGTGTCCTTGCTTTCCTTTTATATTACAAGTAAGAATTTTAAGCAAATCAACCACTTGATAACGGTTTTTGAACTGGGCGAGAGGGGCGATTACCAGGAGAAAAGTCCGTCCCTGTTTAAGGATGAGTACGACATCATACTCAATAATATTATCAGTCTTTTTATCAACACAAGCCAGCTAAGGCTTGAGGTTGCGGAAAAGCAGCTTGAACAGAAGGCAGCTGAATTTTCCGCTTTACAAATGCAGATTAATCCTCATTTTTTATTCAATACCCTCCAGACTCTGGATATGGAGGCGCTGCGCCGCATGGGGCCGGACTCCGAGATGAACCGTATTATAAGGAATTTGTCGGATATTTTGAAATACTCTCTGGAGGATCCGTCAAAGCCTGTGTCCTTGAGAGATGAAATCAAATATTTAAAGCTTTACACGGATATACAAATATACCGGTATGAGGAAAAGTTTATTTTGCTTTACGAATATGAAGAGGAGCTACTGGATGTGCCTGTTTTTCGACTGATGCTCCAGCCTCTCATTGAAAACAGTTTGTATCACGGCATAAAGCCCCTGGAAAGTAAAGGTTACATTAAGCTTAAGATACGGAGAAAAAAGAATTATCTCCATTTCAGCGTTATTGATAACGGCGTGGGCATGACAAAGGATGAAAAGGAGGAATTGAAACGTAAAATCAGCGATGAGCAAAGCCGGAATATTGGCTTAACCAATGTCAACCGCAGGCTGATACTGAATTATGGACAGGAAAGCGCTCTTGCCATCCGGAGCAGAAAGCATCTGGGAACCGTGGTGGCCTTCAAAATACCGGATACGGGAAGAAACTTCTTCCCTGCGGATAAATGATTACTATAACGGAGGTGCCTAACTTGAACAAAAGATTGGAAGACAAACTTTGGTACAACAAGCCGGCAGCCAATTGGAACGAGGCGTTGCCCATCGGCAACGGAAAGCTTGGAGCAATGGTTTATGGAGGTGCTCTTAAGGAGCAGCTTCAGCTCAACGAGGACAGTGTTTGGGCCGGAGGCTTTGTGGACCGGAACAATCCGGACAGCTTGAAGAATCTGGACAAAATAAGAGGCTATCTCAGAAAGGGCGAAATCGAAAAGGCTCAGCAGCTCACTACCTATGCCATGTCCGGTGTTCCTCACAGCGAAAGATGCTATCAGACTCTGGGAGAGGTTCTGCTGGTAATGAAAGGCATCACAGGTGAGATAACCGATTACAGAAGAGAGCTTGACTTGTCCAGTGCCATCTGTACCGTTTCCTTCCGTTGTGGCGGAATTACCTATAAACGTGAAATCTTTGCATCCCAGCCGGGCAATGTTCTGGCTCTTCGGATAACCGCAAGCGAGGAGAAGGCCCTGAACCTCCACCTGAAGATGGGCCGCGGCCGCTTTTTTAACCGGGTTTGGACCGAGGAAGGAAAAAGGGTAGCCTTTGACGGAACAAACGGGGGAGAAGACGGCATCCATTTTTGCTGTATGTTAAACGGTACGCAAAAGGGTGGCAGCATTAACACCATTGGTGAATACCTCATTGTGGAAAATGCCACGGAAGCTGTGTTTTACTTAACGGCAGCCACCTCCTTCCGGGTGGACAAGCGTGAGGACTATTGCCGAAGCACCCTTGAAAAAGCGGTTGAGAAGGGTTTTGAGGCTACATACAGGGAGCATGCTGCCGAGTATGGCAGCTATTTTAACCGGTCGGTTCTTTATCTGGACACTCCGGAGGAGATATTGGCATTACCTACCAATGAAAGACTTGCCCGCTATGAATTAAATTCGGAGGATCTGGGCCTCTCAGCCCTTTATTATCAATTTGGACGCTACCTGCTTATTTCCTGCAGTCGTCCCGGCACTCTGCCCGCCAATTTGCAGGGGCTGTGGGCGGATCAGTTTCATCCCCCCTGGGACGGCAAATACACCATAAACATCAATACGGAAATGAATTACTGGCCTGCCGAATGCTGTAATCTTGCCGAATGCCATGAGCCGCTTTTTGCACACCTGGCTAAAATGTACCCCAACGGAAAGCGTACCGCTCAGGTGATGTACGGCGCCAATGGCTGGGTTGCCCACCATAATACGGACATATGGGGAGATACCGCACCCCAGGACACCTATATGCCCGCCACCTACTGGGTGATGGGAGCGGCCTGGCTTTGCACCCATATTTGGGAGCATTATGAATACACCCTGGACCAAAGCTTTTTAAAGAACAATTATTACTTAATGAAGGAAGCCTGCCAGTTTTTCACCGACTATCTCATTGAGGATGAAAAAGGCCGTTATGTAGTGTCTCCCACGCTTTCTCCGGAGAACAATTACTATCATCCCAACGGCAGGGAAGCGAACCTGAGCGAGGGCTGTGCCATGGACAGCCAAATCCTCACAGAGCTTTTTACAGCCTGCATTGAGGCAAGCCGGATTTTAAAAACGGAGGATGGCTTTGCACTGAAATTACAGGCCTGTTTAAAGAAAATTCCTGAACCCATGATCGATAAAAACGGACGGATTATGGAATGGCTGGATGAATTTGTGGAATGCGCCCCGGGCCATCGCCACATATCCCATTTGTATGCCTTGTATCCGGGCAACACCATCTCCCCCGACAAAACGCCTGAGTTGGCGGCAGCAGCCAGGAAGAGCCTGGAGCACCGGCTTGCAAACGGAGGAGGTCATACGGGATGGAGCAGAGCCTGGATTGCCAACTTCTGGGCTCAGCTTTTTGACAGCGACAAGCTCAGGGAAAACATTGACCTGCTTTTTATAAAGTCCACTCTGCCCAACCTCTTTGACAACCATCCACCCTTCCAGATAGACGGCAATTTTGGCGGCACGGCAGCCATAGCACGAGGCCTTGTCCAGAGTACCGCCAATACCGTCCGTATTCTTCCGGCACTGCCCACGGGCTGGCAGGAAGGCCATATCACCGGGGTAAAAGCCAAGGGCGGCCTGACCATCGATCTGTCCTGGAAGGCTGGAAAAGTTGAAAAGCTCAAAATCAAGGCCGATAAGCCCTACACCGGAACCCTGAGCTATGGCCCGCTTTCCTTGGAGATTCGACTTGGCGAAAAGGAAAGCCTTAGCTTTAACCACCTTCTGGAAAGGGCTTAACGGTAAAGCAAATCCTTCATAAGTACCTTATAGCACCGGGAACCCACCTGATAACTCCAGGAACCCATCCGCTTAGCCCAAGCATTGCTTGAGAGCGGCACCCGGGATGCTTGACGAGCAGCAGGCTATGCCTGCGGCCGGCCCGCTCTGGTATGCAAAAAGCGCTTGCCGCAGCTATTTGTCACGGAAGCGCTTTTTGTATTCCGAGGGGGACATGCCTACCATCCGGGAAAAAACCCCGGAAAAGTAATTGGGATCCTCAAAGCCCGTTTTGGATGCAATCACCGCCATGGTATCCGATGACTCCAGCAAAAGCTGCTTTGCCTGTTCCATACGGATTTTATTGGTGTAGGCGGGAATGCTGAGATTCATGCTTCTTTTAAAGCAATGGTTCAGGGTGGATTCACTGCAATGGCAGAATGTAGCCAATTCTCCCACTGTAATTTTATCCTGATAATTCTGTCCGATATAGAGAATCGCGTGGGAAAGAAGGGAGGCCTCACCGGTAAAGGCGCCGCTCCGGCGGGAGCTGCCTGGGCCGTGATCCTGAATAGGGCCCAAGGTTGCGTACACCTTTGACAGATAATCCGCAAGGATGCCCAGATGGGCCTCAATTTGCTCCCTGGTGTGAAACCGTTCCTCGCCGGGCCTTGCCACAGAGGCTTCAAAGGCCGAAAGCAAAGCGGTCTCATTTAAGCCGGCTGCTTTTGAAACTTTTTTAATCCGGTAATGGGAAAGTACGGGATTAAAGCAATAGCCCGTAGCGAATATAACGCCCAGAACCTGCCCCTTGCAAAGGATGGGAACCACATATTCACCCATGCCGCAATGGCATTGCCCTGTAAACAGGGCTTCTGTCCTCCTGCTTTTTTTGCGCACGCCCCGCTTCATGCCGATACAGTGGTCCCAAAGAAAACGGCTTGTTTTCACCATCATGCAAAAGGGACTGGTATGTATGGTATAGGGTAGAAGTACCCCTGCAAGCTCCTTATCCAGAGCCATAAAACCGGAGTAATCATTGAAAACAAGATTAAATCTATAATTTTCTGTAAGTATCTTTAAATAGTCTGCAAGGCCTTTGTGGGCTGTCACCGCATATCCCCCTGTTTTATGTAACGCTGCTCAGCTCTAATATTACACCATGAATTTTAAATTAGCAAACAAGGGCTGCCATGAGCTTGAAGAAAATTCTTTGCTTAAATTTAAAGATTTACTGCTTTCTTTTTAAGGAAACCTCCTCCTCGTGGCTTTACAATAAAACCAATGACACATGACAAAGGAGGAGTTAATATGTCAGATAAAATAACCAAAAAGTATGATGTTGTGATTGTGGGGGGAGGCGTATCAGGGGTATGTGCCGCTATTGCTTCCGCAAGGCACGGTGCCTCAACGGCTTTAGTACAAAATCGTCCCGTTCTGGGCGGTAATGCCAGCTCTGAAATACGTATGCATATCTGCGGTGCGGATAATCACGCAAACCGTCCCCATGCCAGGGAAACGGGCATCCTGGAGGAAATACTCCTGGAGACCCGCCTTCGTAATCCCAGTGATTCCTTTTCCATACTGGATACGGTTATGTGGGAAAAAACACGGTTCCAGGAGGGGCTTGATCTTTACCTTAACACCCATATGACTGAGGTGACTACCGACAATAACCGCATTGTAAAGGTAGATGCCGTTCAGCTGACCACAGAAAAGGTTTTTGAGTTTTACGCAACCCTCTTTATGGATGCTACCGGCGACGGCACACTGGCAAAGGACAGCGGTGCGGAATTCATGTTTGGAAGGGAAGGAAAAAAGGTCTTTGGCGAAGAGCACGCACCGGATGAGAGTGATACTGTTACTATGGGCAATTCCCTTTTATTCCGGGCTGTGGATATGGGCAAGCCCGTGCCCTTTATCCGTCCCCAATGGGCCAATGTATACAATGAAGAGGATTTGGTTCACAGAGGCCATGGGGAATTCACCTCGGGCTACTGGTGGATTGAGCTTGGCGGAGACGGTCAGGACGTGGTTTCCGACGGTGAAGCAATTCGGGATGAGCTTTTAAAGGCCCTCTACGGTGTATGGGATCACATTAAAAACGGCGGAGATCACGGTGCGGATAATTTTGCTCTGGATTGGGTGGGCTTTTTGCCTGGCAAGCGCGAAAGCCGTCGCATAACAGGAGATTATGTTCTAAAAGAACAGGATCTTATGGCGTGTACTGTTTTTCCGGATGCCGTAGCCTATGGGGGCTGGCCCATGGACATGCACATACCCGGCGGCTTGCGCACCCGGCTTGAACCCACGCTGTACCTTCCTATGAAAGAGGTTTACACCATTCCTTACCGCAGCCTCTATTCACGTAATATTGAAAACCTTTTAATGGGCGGCAGGGCCATTAGCTGCTCTCATATGGCCTTCGGCTCCACCCGTGTTATGGCTACCTGCGGTGTGGTAGGGCAAGCCGGCGGAACAGCCGCGGCTCTGGCAATTAAAAAGGGGGTTATGCCCCGGGAAGTGGGAAGGCATATAAAGGAGCTTCAGCAGACCCTTATTCGGGATGATTGCTTTGTTCCGGGCTTTAAAAATGAGGATGAAAGGGATGTTGCCCGTAAGGCGACAGTCACCTGCTCCTCCCAGACAGCCGGCAATGAGGGAGAAAAGGTTATTAACGGCCATTCAAGAGCTATCGGCGGCAACAGCAATTGCTGGGTTTCGGAGCCTTTGACGGATAAGGGAGAATGGCTGGAGCTTAAGCTTCCCGAAAAGCGGAAGTTAACGGAGGCCAGGCTGAAGTTCGACTCCAATCTGTCCGTAGAAATTATGGTTTCCCTGTCCCATCATGTCCGCAAAAAGCAGCATCCGGGTGCAGCAAGGGAATTAATTAAGGATTATGTTCTGACCTTTTACCTTGAGGACCGTCCGGTGCATGAAGAAAAGGTGGTAAATAACGGACACCGCTTCTGTATCCATAAGCTGCCGGAGAATTTGCTCTGCGACAAAGTGAGAGTGCAGGTGCTTTCTACCAATGGCGATCCCCAGGCAAGAATTTTTGAGGTGTGCCTGTATATTTAATTTGTGCCATCTTCTCAAAAATATATGCTGCAATCAAAAAGCGAAGGGGCTTTCAGGCTCCTTCGCTTTTTGATTGCCGGTTGGTATTTCTTCCTGCTCAATCAGCCAGAATAAGGCTTGAAATGCTTGCTGTAATCCGCTGGGCAATAAGGGGCTTATTCATGGTGTAAAGATGGATTCCATCGACGTTCTGGGAGATAAGATCCACTATTTGATCCACCGCGTAAGCAATGCCGGCGTCTCTCAGCGCTTCAGGATTGTTTTCGTATTTCTGCATCATCTTTGAGAACTTGGAGGGAATGCTGGCGCCGCAAAGAGAAACCATACGCTCAATCTGCTTCTTATTAATTACCGGCATGATACCGGCCTCAATAGGTGTGTTAATGCCAGCTTTTCGTACCTTTTCCAAAAAATCAAAAAAGAGGCTGTTGTCGAAAAAGAGCTGGGATATAAGGTGCTCGGCACCGGCATCAATCTTGCGCTTAAGATTATCAATATCCTTATCCATATCCGGGGTTTCCACATGGCCTTCAGGATAGCATGCTCCTGAAAGATGGAAATCTCCCCGGCTTTTAATAAAGGAAATAAGCTCACTGGCGTATCTGAAATCCTTCTTTGGCGGGATATCAGGGTTAATATCCCCTCGAAGCGCAAGTATATTTTTTACACCATGGGCTTTAAGCTGTTCAAGAATAATTTCAACTTCTTCCCGGGAGGAGTTGACACAGGTTAAATGGGCCAAGGGCTCGATATCGCACTTATCCTTAATAACCGAAGCAATATGGCAGGTGGACAGATCAGCGATATTGCCTCCTGCACCGTAAGTGACACTGATAAAATCGGGCGTCAGGGCTTTAAGTTCCTCCAACGTTTCATAGATACTTTCCTGAGGAACATTTTTCCTTGGCGGGAACACTTCAAATGAAAAGACCGTTTTTCCTTGCCCAAACAGGGATGCAATCTTCATAAATACCTCCGGGATACGTTCATTCATCTCTGGTGAATGCTATTGGTCCGCTATCGTTCTGCTTTTGGTCAACTTTTAATCTGCTTTTAGTTCGCTTTGCCTGCTATTTGTCTACTATAGCATAATTAATTAATATAAGGTAGTTCTAAAAAAATATAGCTTGGTATAGCTTTAAGCTATATCGAACACGTTCACGTTCAAAGGAAACTTTCGGCCAGCTGGTCAGGTGCTGATAAAGCCTATCCGTCCATCTGACCCATTATAGTCGTCCGGTTAAAGCGGATTATTCTAGTGCTGCGTAGGGGATGCTTCTTAACGCGTTGAGGTAAATTTCGCCCAAGCGGCTCAAGGTCATATTTTTACGTGTTATGGTACCCACAATTATTTTTTCGTCCACATTTAAAGGCACAGCGATAATATCCTTGCCATTGAGCTCGGCACTGATAATACCTGTGGAAATGGTATAGCCGTTGAGGCCTATGAGAAGATTGAAAAGGGTCGCCCTGTCGCTGACCGTAATGCTCTTCTTATGCTCTAAAGTACTTAATATTTCCTCAGAAAAGTAAAAGGAGTTGTATTCGCCCTGTTCAAAGGTGAGACAGGGATAATTCTCCAAATCCTTTAATTCTACCTGCACTTTTTGAGCTAAAGGGTTAAAGCGGCTGATAAAAACATGAGGATAGGCGGTAAACAGCTCGGAAAAAATCAGGCTGCTTTCCTTTAAAAATTTGGTTATGACCTTTTCGTTAAAAGAATTGAGGTAGAGAATGCCTATTTCACTCCGCAGATTTTTCACATCCTCAATAATTTCATAGGTTTTGGTTTCTCTTAAGGTAAATTCATATTCATCGGCGCTGTATTCCTTAATTAAATCCACAAAGGCATTAACGGCAAAGGCGTAATGCTGGGTGGAAACGGAAAAGCGCTGCTTGGAAGGTTTTACATCGAGGTAGCGCTTTTCAAGGAGCTCCGCCTGCTGAATAACCTGCCTTGCATAGGCTAAAAATTCCGTACCCTCGCTGGAAGGGTGGATGCCCTTGTTTGTACGGGTGAAAATGGTTAAATGTATTTCATTCTCCAGCTCCTTCACCGCATTGGAAAGGCTGGGCTGGGAGATGAATAGGCTTTTGGCCGCTTCATTTATGGACCCTTTATCGGCAATGGCCAGAACATATTTCAGCTGCTGCAGCGTCATGGACAATCCTCGCTGATAGTTATTTTTATAGTAAAAATAACTTAACACGGGAAAAAAAGCAAGGGGACAGTTTACTTTAACGACAGAATGCCGTCCTTATATTCCAGAGCGCCTATATAAGTCTGGGAGGTCAGGGTATAATTCATACCCTCTTCAAATCCGCTAATCGCCGCCTCATAGAGCATGAGTGTTCCTTCCTCTGTTTCAGCCAGAAGCATATCCTTGTTAAAAAGCGTGTAATCGGCTGAAATAAAGGTACCGTCCTGAAGGTTCATTATTCCCACGTGAGAGCGGTGAAGCCCCGAACCGTAGGAATAGGTGCATATAAGCTCGCAGGTGCCGTCGCCGTCCGGATCCGCGGATAGAATATCAACTGAACCGAAACCGCCAAAGGAGATGCCAATGGGGTAAACCTTATCCCCAAAAACCACAAAGGTCTCAAAAGTATCCCTGAGCTTGAATATCCGGCAGTCAACCCTATCCGTTACACGGGGAGAGGAGATATTGTAAATGTTGTCTTCGGTTAAGCTGTCAAGCCATAAATATTCTTTGGGATTCAAAACGGTACCGCTGCGCTCTTTCATAAGGCGAATAAAGTCTTCCACACCATCCTTTGTTCCCACAACTTCGATAATGTATTGTTTTTCATCTAATACATCCTTGTTGGCACTGCCGGCATTGTCATTTTCTGTTGCTGCGGGGGTGGGTTCTTCCACCGCGTTGTTTTCATTTATCGCTTCACTGGAAACAGCAGGGGACAAAGGCGGGTTATTGCCTGTTAAAGCGCATCCGGCAGAGGTAAACAGAATTATTATCAAAAGAATAATAAGCTTAAATTTCATATAAAGTAAAATACCTCCATTTAAAAAGTAAAGCAATGTCAGGATCAGTGGTGAAACTTGTACAAGATAGCCGTTGGATCTATGCCAGGGCGGGATTGGTGAGAAGTAATAAAGCGGTTAAAAGCGCAATAAGAAAAAAAACTGTGAGGGAAAGAAAGGTGAGGCCGCGGTAGGTGAGAACATTTTCAATTCGGCTGCGCACTCTGGAACCGCCAAAGGAGGGAACTAGGAAGGAATGCTTTGCGGCTGAGTTTAAAAGGGCAGAAGCGTATTCCTTACGCTTTTCAGGTTCAAGCTTTTTCAGTACTCCCGTATCGCATGCCAGCTCCATGTCTTCAAACAGATGTTTTACAAAAAGCCACATAAGTGGATTAAACCAGTGTACACAGGCTGTGGCAAGTACTAAAAGACGGACAAGATTATCCTTTCTTTTGATATGAACCCTCTCATGCATAAGAATGTATTCCAGATCGCCGTGAGGATACTTTTCAGGGATGAGAATTTTAGGCTGAAGTACGCCATAAACCACCGGAGAGGCAAGACTGGGTACTGTATAAATGTTCTCCGACAGATGGGACGCTCTTTTAAAGTCCAGCCTGGAACGAATATACAGAAAAGTCATAAGAGCCAGTGCACTTAGAAGGACCACCATCCAAAGGATGGAGCAAATAAAAAACCATTTGCTTAAAAGAGGCGTTCGGTAAGTAACGGGAAAGTAGCTTTCAGCGGCCTGAATACTGTTCATAAGCGTAATATGGGATGGAAGCCCCCAGGGATCCGCTGTGAGGGATTTTGCAGAAAAACCGGTCATAAGGCTTACAATGCTGAGCTGCCCGCTTAAGCCAAAGGGAAGCACAAAACGGAGAAAGGGGAAAAGCCAAAGGAAATAAACCCCTGGCCGTGGAAGTCCCTTAAGCCTTCGGAGCAATAAAATAACAAGGCCTCCTGCGGAACCGGCAAGGCTCATATTCAATATCCAGTAAAAAATTTCGCTCAGCATCCTATCACCGCTTTTTCAAAGTCATGGCTTCGCATTGCCGCTACTTGCTTTTTTCGATAAGTGATCTTAAAGCCTCCGCTTCCTCTTCCGTTAAGGTTTCATCCTTTAAAAAGGCGGAAAAAAAGGCTTTTTTCGATCCGCTAAACAGCTTATCGATAAGAGTCTGGGTTTCTTTCTGCTGGATTTCCTCACGTCCCACAAGGGAGGTACATATAAAATTGGGCTCGGTTCGGCATACCGCACCTTTATCAATAAGCTTTTTTAAAATTGTGTAAGTTGTATTCTTATTCCAACCCAGTGCCAGACCTGCGGCCTCACTGATTTCCTTGGCTGAAAGGGGTTCTTTTTCCCATATGATTTCCATTATCTTAAGTTCACTGTCAAAAAGCTTTATGTCCTTGGCCATCTGAAAAGCCTCCGATTTTAAGTGCTAATTCGTTTAATTATAGAACTATGGTCCGTTTTGTTTGTTCCTTTTTTTACATGGAAATGTAAGAAATATAAACAGACTATAGTAATAGTATGTTTATATACTACTACTATAGTCTGATGGCGTCAAGTCAATAATGAGATTTAGTCAAACGCCTTATGGATTACTATTAAAGACATTCTATATAAAGTACTCAATGGAATTATCCGGGGTTTTGCGGGTGTTTTTATTAAAGAGAACCACGGCTTCTCTTGTTTCCACAGGTCCAAGGGAGTAGATCCCTTTATCAGGGCTGTTGAGGATGCTAAAATCAACCAGACGGTTCATTTTTGAAGGCTTGTCCGAAACCATGGCAATTCCTTTAACTCCAAAGTCCTTTTTGCGGTAATAGGGATCGAAAAGGCTTATGGAATTGTTTTCAACTCCCGTCAGGAGAACATAATGCCATCCTCCCAGGACAAGTTTTACAACAACAGCACCGCCTTGCTGCAAGCTGGAAACAATCTTACTGTTCTGTGTTATTTGAACATCCTCACGGGTAAGAAATTCACAGCAGATGGGAAACTTTTTGACCCTGCCGAACTGATTCAGCCAGTTGGATAAAAACATCATAGCAATTCCCGAGGTGCCGCTTTTACCAAATTCGCCTTTTATATTATAGGAATCAAGACAATACAGCATAATATGCTTGATGACGTCTGGGGGGATTTCCCTGCGATGAAAGAGATAGCTGATTGAGTTGAGCATGGTTGTCGGTCCGCAATCGTACTCCGATGCCTGATAGCTTAATGGGCTTTTCACAGGATATCTCCGCCTCCTTTATTCATTAATTTATCATGCAATGTCAAAAAGCCTTTGTCAACCTAAATGTCCGCTAATTGGCTCTTTTTTTCGCTCAAAAGGCAGTATTTCACGTAAATTGTAAGTTTATCGTATCATTGAACAAAAAAGGGCGAATATAATCGTCTTTTTTAATAGAATTCATAAATTGCGTAGATGCCCCGTTTCTAGTAAAATTTTAAGATAAGTTGGTTTTTTAAGTGAATGTTAAAAGCTAACTTGATTTTAATAATTAAAGAGAAGTAACATGCCGCTGTCAACGGGGGCGAAGGCGTATAGCGAACACATTGCATTTAAGTATGTATATAAATGTCTGTTCGTTATATGTTTTGTTTTTTTAAGGCATAGTTCAGACACAATTTATCAAATGGGGGAGAGGCAGCAAAATGCAGCTTTTGAAGGAAAGAATTTGTCGGGACGGAAAAGTCAGCGCTGGTAACATCTTAAGAGTGGACAGTTTTCTAAACCACCAGATTGACGTATCCCTTCTATGTGAAATCGGCAAGGAATTTAAAAGATTATTTAACGACTGCGATGTGAACAAAATTCTGACGGTAGAAGCCTCCGGAATTGGTATAGCCTGTATCACAGCGCAGTTTTTTAATGTTCCTGTCGTTTTTGCGAAGAAAAACAAAACCAAGAACATTTCCTCTGAAAGCTATTTCAGCAAGGTTGAATCCTACACCCACGGCAAATCCTACGACATCGTTGTCTCCAAGCAATACCTGGGAGCCAATGACAGAGTACTTATAATCGATGATTTTCTCGCACACGGTAACGCACTTTTCGGACTTGTTGATCTGGTAAAGGCTTCGGGCGCCACTCTTATGGGAGCCGGTATTGTTATTGAGAAAGGTTTTCAGGATGGCGGAGCAATCGCCCGCAGTCAGGGAATACGTGTGGAATCTCTGGCCATTGTAGAATCCATGAGTGTGGAAAACGGCGTTGTATTTCGCTGAATATACAATCAATGGATTTTCCTTATATACAGATGATAAATAACATATCCACCAGAATGATTTAATGGATGTTTTATCCGGTTGTCGGGTCAGCCGGACTGTAAATGCTTCGCATTTAGGTTGGTTTTACTTTAGTATGCGTAGTATTGTGGAACTTAAAAACGGTTTTCTTTTATTTTAATTTTGAGTCACTTAGGTGATACAAAAAATATAAGTTGAAATAGTGGAGGTTAAAATGATTAAAAAAATCATGTCCCTGCTGCTTGTAACCACTATGCTGGTATCATTATCTGCATGTGGATCTCAGCCAAGCAGCCCAAGCCCATCAAACTCAAGCACACCTACAAGCACAACCACACCTGAGAGCACACCCTCTCCCGATTCTGAGGCTGCAAACGTAAAGATTGGTGTTATCCTTGTTCACGATGAGAACACCGGTTATGACTTTGCCCATATTGAAGGCATCAAGAAGGCAGCAGCAAATGTTGGTATTTCTGAAGACCAGATCGTCTGGAAATACAACATCAGTGAAGATGAAAGCTGCTACGACACCGCGACGGATCTTGTGGAGCAGGGCTGCAATTATATCATTTCCGACAGCTATGGCCACCAGAGCTACATGCAGCAAGCTGCCGAGGAAAATCCTGAGGCTACTTTCATTTCTATGACAGGCGACACCGCTGCACTTACAGGCCTTAAAAATTTCAAGAACGCTTTTAACCATACCTATGAGTCCCGTTATGTTTCCGGTGTTGTAGCTGGTATGAAGCTGGCTGAACTTGTTGCTGCCGGCAAGGTTGCAGATAGCAATAAGGACAGCAGCGGCAACATCAAAATCGGCTATGTGGGTGCTTATCCCTATGCTGAAGTAGTATCCGGCTACACCGCTTTCTATCTTGGCGTTAAGTCCGTTGTAGAAAATGTTGCTATGTCCGTTTCCTACACCAACTCCTGGTATGATCCAATCGCTGAAGCAGAAGCTGCCAATTCCCTTGTTGCTGCCGGCAGCATCATCATTAGCCAGCATGCAGACTCCACCGGTGCTCCTGCCGCTTGCGAAGCACTGTTGAATTCCGGTACCACCGTTTACTGTGTAGGCTACAACGTTGATATGCTTTCCGTTGCTCCCAATGCCGCACTGACCAGCGCTCAGAACGACTGGAGCGTTTACTACACCTACGCATTCAATCAGATGGCAAAGGGTGAAGAAATCCTAACCGATTGGGCTGAAGGCTATAACGAAGGTGCCGTCATGATCTCCAAGCTTGGCACAAGCGTTGCTGAAGGTACAGAAGCGAAGGTTGCTGAAGTGGTAGCCAAACTGACCGATGGCAGCCTCCAGGTATTTGATACCTCCAAATTCACCGTAGGCGGTGCAGCTGTTACCACCTATTTGGCTATCGATACCAATGGCGACTGGGTTGGTGATCAAGGGGAAGCAATTGAGAACGGCGTATTCCTTGAGTCCAAGCTGCGCAGTGCTCCCTATTTCGGTCTTCGCATCGATGGTATTACCGAGCTGAACTAACATAAACGCATAGTATTTAACGGCATAGGAAAACCTGCTTTAAACAGAGGTTTTCCTATGCTATTGTAAAGGAACAGGAATCCGAGACAAAGCATGATCCGTAATTGTGTTTTGGTTGGGGCTAGAATACTTAAAAGGGGTGGACACGATTGGGCGCAACAGAAGCCGCAGTACGAATGAAAAATATAACAAAAACTTTCGGCTCCGTAGCGGCGAACCACAAGGTCTTTTTAGAAATACAACGAGGAGAGATCCTTGCTCTGCTGGGAGAGAACGGCAGCGGAAAAACAACACTGATGAATATACTCTCCGGCATATATTCCCCGGATGAAGGGCACATCTTTGTAGATGGCCGGGAAGCTGCAATCCGCAGTCCAAAGGATGCCTATGATCTTGGCATCGGCATGATACACCAGCATTTCAAACTTGTGGATGTGCTTTCTGCTGCAGAGAATATCATTCTTGGTCTTCCCGGTAAAGGTCGGCTTGATATGAAGGCGGTCAGGGAAAAAGTTAAGGCAATCTCCTCACAATACGGCTTCGAGGTGGATCCCGATCAAAAAGTGTATGATATGTCCGTTTCCCAGAAACAGACGGTAGAAATCGTGAAGGTGCTTTACCGTAAAGCGGACATTCTCATTTTAGACGAACCAACCGCTGTATTGACGCCTCAGGAGACAGACAAGCTGTTTGAGGTTCTTCGCAATATGCGAAAAGACGGTAAAGCCATTGTCATTATTACCCACAAGCTGCATGAAGTAGAGGAAATATCCGATAGGGTGGCAGTGCTGCGCCGCGGTGAATTTGTAGGGGAAATGCCCACAGAAAAAACCAATGCGGCGGAGATGACCAATATGATGGTTGGCCGTTCCGTTACTTTGAATATTGAGCGTACTGAACCGCAAAACCCGGAACCTCGACTTATTGTTGAGAATTTAACAGTTCGTGATATTGATGGTATTATTCGGCTAAACAATGTTTCCTTCACGGCCAGAAGCGGCGAAATACTGGGCATAGCCGGTATTTCAGGCTGTGGACAGAAGGAGCTTTTAGAGTCTATTGCAGGATTGGAAAGAATCGAATCCGGCAGCATTACGTATATGAATCCCGAGACCAATTCATCGGTTGAGCTCGTCGGAAAAATGCCAAGCGAAATATCCGCCATGGGCGTGGCCCTTTCATTTGTGCCGGAAGACCGGCTGGGTATGGGCCTTGTGGGAAACATGGACTTGACCGATAACATGATGCTTCGAAGCTATAGGAACAGCAAATCCTTTTTAGCTGAAAGAGGAACTCCCCGTAAGCTGGCTGAAAAAGTTGTGGACGAGCTGAAGGTTATCACCCCGAGTGTTTCGACACCCGTACGCAGACTTTCCGGCGGAAATGTCCAGAAGGTGCTGGTAGGGCGTGAAATATCCTCTGCGCCGACGGTCCTTATGACGGCCTATGCCGTACGGGGATTGGATATTAACTCTTCCTACACCATTTATGACCTCATAAATCAACAGAAGAAAAATGGTGTAGCTGTCTTGTTTGTCGGTGAGGATCTTGACGTTCTGCTGGAGCTTTGCGACCGCATTCTGGTGTTATGCAGCGGGCGTGTCAGCGGCATTGTAGACGGACGAAATACCGATAAGCATAAGGTTGGCCTGATGATGACCCGCATTGAAGGGGAGGGTAAAAAATGAGCCGTGTAAACACCCAGCCTATGGTCCGAATAACAAAACGCGAGGCGATGCCCTTATGGATGTCATGGGGCATACGGGTTGCGGCAATTGCAATTGCTCTGGCAGTGTGCGCAGTTGTCATCTACGCGATGGTCAATCTTAATCCGCTTAAGGTTTATGAAGCCATGTGGAAGGGCGCTTTCGGAACCAACAAGCGCACATGGGTTACCGCCCGGGACACTATGATGCTTCTTTGCATTTCACTGGCTCTTGCACCTGCATTCAAAATGCGTTTCTGGAACATAGGTGCGGAGGGGCAGGTCCTTGTGGGTGGCATAGCAACAGCCGCATGCATGCTCTATTTCGGTAAAAGCCTGCCGACATGGCTGCTTTTAATCCTTATGTTTTTTGTAAGCGGTGTGGCCGGTGCCATCTGGGGAGTTATTCCGGCTATCTTCAAATCCCGTTTCAGAACCAACGAAACACTGTTTACACTCATGATGAACTATGTCGCTATACAGCTTACATCCTATTTTGTGGCAGTATGGGAAAATCCCTATGGCTCCAATACAGTAGGCATTATCAATCAAACGACCAAATTTGGATGGTTTCCAACTCTTTTAGGTCAGCAATACCTGCTTAACGTAATCCTGGTGCTTGCTTTAACCGTGGGAATGTATATTTATCTGCGTTATTCAAAGCAAGGCTATGAGATATCGGTTGTGGGCGAAAGCGAACGCACCGCAAGATACATCGGTATCAATGTAGGAAAAGTTATTGTACGAACCGTCAGCCTTTCGGGAGCTATCTGCGGTATCGCTGGATTTATCGCTGTGGCAGGAGCTTCCCATACTATAAGCATCAGCACTGCGGGAGGCCGGGGCTTCACAGCCATCATTGTGGCGTGGCTTGCCAAATTCAATACCTTTGTTATGATATTGGTATCGGCTTTGTTGGTATTTTTGGAAAAGGGTGCCATGCAGATTGCCTCCCAATACAATCTCAATGATTTTGCCTCACAGATGATAACGGGTATCATACTGTTTTTCATTCTTGGGAGTGAGTTTTTTATAAACTATCGTTTGATATTCCGGACAAAGGAGGCGAAATAATATGATGCAGCTACTATCTCTTTTGCAAGCCGCAATTGTTTTCGGTACGGTCATTCTGTTTGGCGCCATGGGCGAAATATTGACCGAAAAGTCGGGAAACCTGAATCTTGGCGTACCGGGCATTATGTACCTCGGCGGTATCGGAGGCCTTGCCGCCTCGTTCTTTTATGAGACCTCAAGCCAGAACCCAAGTGCGATTATTGGACTGATAATTGCGCTGATTGCTTCATTAGCAGCCTCCGGACTGGCCGGACTTTTGTACAGCTTTCTTACAATAACCCTGCGTGCCAATCAAAACGTTACCGGTCTTACGTTAACCATTTTCGGATCCGGTGTAGCCAACCTTTTTGGCGGCGCAATGAACAAAATGGCAGGCGGAGTGGGGCAGATATCTGTTGCGACGACAAGTGGAGCCTTTCGTTCAACAATATCACCCTTTTCCAGTGTGGGCGTGCTGTCCGGTCTGGGATTTATGGTGTATCTGGCTATCCTTTTTGCATTTGTTTTAAGCTGGTTCTTGGGCAAAACGCGCAAAGGTCTCAGCCTCAGGGCAGTAGGTGAGAATCCCGCTACCGCGGATGCGGCAGGAATTAACGTAATAAAATATAAATACCTGGCCATCTGCACCGGTTCGGCAATTACCGGGTTGGGCGGCTTGTATTACGTTATGGATTATATTAAAGGCACCTGGGCCAATGACGGTGGTATAGAAAAGCTTGGCTGGCTGGCAGTAGCTCTGGTTATCTTTGCAAGATGGAAGCCTACCCATGCCATTTGGGGCTCCTATTTGTTCGGTGCGCTGTTCTGGCTGTATTTTTATATTCCCGGGCTTACACGTTCGTCCCAGGAGATATTTAAGATGCTTCCCTACATTGTAACCATCCTGGTTCTTGTAGTCGTCTCGCTTAAAAAGAGCCGGGAGAACGAACCTCCTGCTCATCTGGGGCTTGCCTATTTCAGAGAAGAACGGTAGACCGGCATATTAACTTAATTCAATATATCACTTTCATGCGTTATTGAATGAAAAAGCCTCCAGTCAAAGGATAAAATCGGATTGGGGGCTTTAATACTACTTATATACATAAAGTACGTCTATAAGGTAAGTTGCGTAATAGTTGGTTTTACTGTTATAAGGTAAGTTGCGTAATAGCTGGGTTTACTGTTATAAGGTAAGTTGCGTTATAATTGATTTTACCGTAAAATTTTATAAGCTAAAGTTTAACAAAGGAGGTAAGGTGCTGTGGAGAAGGTAGATTTAAAAAGTAAAATTCTTGCTGCTACTGGTGAAAATCCTGCGGATCTTGTTCTTAAAAACGCATATATCATAAATGTTTTTTCTAATGAAGTAGAAACAGGTGATATTGCGATTTACAAGGGTGACATAGCAGGTATAGGCGAGTATCATGGAAAACAAGAAATTGACTGTTCAGGTAAGTATGTTTGCCCGGGGTTTATTGATGGACATATTCATCTTGAAAGCTCAATGGTAACGCCGTCAGAGTTCGAAAAGGCCGTGCTCCCCCACGGTACCACGGCCGTCATTACCGACCCTCATGAAATAATGAATGTCGCCGGAACTCAAGGGCTTGATTTCATGATGGACTGCACGGAGAATATGCAGCTGGAGGTCTTTTTCATGCTTCCCTCCTGTGTACCGGCTACGGCTTTAGATGAATCGGGAGCAGTAATTGACGCGAAGGCGATTAGTCAATATATGAGCCACTCCCGTGTGCTGGGGCTGGCGGAAGTGATGGACTATTTTAGCGTCATCCAGGCAAAAGAGGACGTGCTGGACAAATTGCTTGCCGCCGAATTACATGATAAAAGAATTGACGGGCATGCACCCTTTCTTTCGGATAAGGGGCTCAACGCCTATGTGGCTGCCGGTGTTATGTCGGATCATGAGTGTTCTCTTGAGTCGGAGGCTTTAGAGAAATTTCGCAGAGGCCAATACATTATGGTGCGGGAAGGTACGGCTGCCAGGAACTTAAAGGCTTTGATGGCACTGTTTAAAGAACCCTACTGTGAAAGATCCATGCTGGTAACGGATGATAAGCATCCGGAGGATCTTCTGAATGGAGGACATATCGATTCGATTATTCGTGATGCCATTCGCTATGGGGCGGACCCAGTTTGTGCAATTAAAATGGGAACAATCGTACCTGCCACATACTTTAAATTAGATAAAAGAGGCGCAATTGCGCCGGGTTATGCTGCCGATTTGGTGTTGGTTGACGACTTGTCGGCTTTTCAGGTTCAGGCTGTTTTTAAACGGGGTGTTTTGGTAGCCCAAAACGGCCATGTTGATTTGCCGCAAAAAGATGTTGATTTACTTTCGTCCAATGCGAAATACGGGCGTGTATTCAATTCATTCAATATGCCCCTCATTCAGCCTTCTGATTTTAATATCGCCTTATCGGGAACAAAGCAGCGCGTTATAGGACTTACCCCACATGAGCTATTAACAGACGAACGCCTTGTGGAACTTAGCCCGGAGAGTATAGCAGAGGGCGGAGTATCCGTTGAACGGGATATCATCAAGCTGGCAGTCATTGAACGGCATCACAACACAGGTCACATTGGGCTTGGGTTTTTAGGCGGCTATGGATTAAAAAAGGGGGCGGTTGCTACCAGTATTGCACACGACTCACATAACTTAATCCTGGCTGGCACCAACGACAGAGATATGGCTCTGGCAGCAAATACGGTTTCAAAAAATGGCGGGGGCATAGCTGTTGCGGTTGATGGTAATATTGTTGTTCATATTCCTCTTCCCATTGCCGGTTTAATGGGACTGCAACCGCTCAAGGAGATGGAGACTTTATTGCAAAATGCAAAAGAACTCCTTTACCAGCTTGGAATCAGCAAGGGTATCGATCCTTTCATGACACTTGCATTTACAAGCCTTCCGGTTATTCCCAAGCTTCGGCTGACGACCTTTGGGCTGGTGGATGTGAATGCACAAAAAATTGTACCGGCAGTTGAATGAATGGTATAACTGGCAAAAAGAATAAATGGCGTAGCCGTCATGAGGTATGAATGGAATAGCTGTAATAAAGAGTAAATGGCACAACCGTCATGAGGTATGATTGGAATAGCTGTAATAAAGAATAAATGGCATAACAAACCATAAATATGGAAATGGCCTATTTAAAGAGCAGAGGAAATGGAAATGCAGAATCTTTATGAGACCCAACGCTTGTACTTAAAGCTTTCAGATCCGGATATGGCTTCGGCCATTTTAGCGTACTATCTTAAAAATCGTGATTTTTTATCCTCCTTCGAGCCGAAAAGGGAAGCCTGCTTCTATGAAGAGGCCTATCAACGGGCCCTTTTGGAAGAAGATGCTTCCAATGCCAGGCTCAAAAGGGGCTTTCGCTTCTGGTTGTCCCTAAAGAGCGATCCGGACAGAATTATGGGTATGGCCGCGCTCAATAATATTGTCTGGGGCGCTTTTCAATCCTGTTTTCTGGGCTATAAGCTGGACGGGTCGCATTTGCGCCGGGGCTATATGACTGAAGCCATTGAAAAGCTTGTTGAAATTGGCTTCAAGGAAATAGGCCTTCACCGGATAGAGGCCAATGTTATGCCCCGCAATAAAGCCTCCCTGGGGGTTTGTGAAAAGGCCGGCTTTATATATGAAGGACTGTCTCGGGAATACCTTAATATAAATGGCGTCTGGGAGGATCATGTCCATATGGTGAGGCTGAACAAAGATTAAGAACCTCTTTTTTGGAGCTTTACCTTCAAAGCATGTTCTTTATGCACTCAAGAACAACCGGCAGCATATCGGGGTACAATTGGGTAGAGGAAGGGAAGAAAACAGTATAAAGGATGTAGGCTTGAGGGGCATCGGGAGCAGTGACAGGTATCGAAAAAATAAGCTCCTCGAATCTCTCGTAAATGTTTGAGCGATGAAGAACCTTCCTGTCCTCAAGGGTAAGAATCTCACTCTCTATCTCTTTCCCGTTCTCTGGCTGCAGCTCTGTAAAAGTGGGACTATCCACAAACTCAATGGTTATTTTTAGCTCATTGATGCCGCTGTTTTCCGCATAAATAAGTGTTAATCTGTCCGGCGTATCCTGAGATGGGAATTTTTGGGTGATGTAGCTTAGCCCCTTTTTTAAAGCCTTCCGGTAAAGCTTGTCCGTATCCAGGCCGTCTTTTTCAGCAGGAAAATGAGCCAGAACCTTTTTGAAATGATATTTATCTGGAATTTTCTCCATTACGGAAAAAGGAAAGGGCACCAGGGAGGAGAAATCCTCCGACGGGGATAGATAGACATCCTTTTCAAGGAGGGAGAAGCCCCCAAATTTGGCGTACATATCGGTTATCAAGAATATTTCCTTTTCCTTTTCATCAAGCTCCCGTCTGTGCTTGTCTATCAAATAATGAAATTCACTGTATAATGCATCCAATTCCTTCAGAACTTCCATGTTCTCGGGCATGGACTCTATCTTTTGATGGATTAACGCCGTATTTCCCTGTTCATCGTGAATATTAACCGATGAAAGTATTTTTGTGATATATCGTACAGGGGAAAAGCTATTGCTGCTCGACGCGAAATAAGGCACGGCAAAAAGAGTTAAAACCGCTGCCAGCAAAAGGAGCCTTCGATAGGCTGACTTTTTCTTTTTTTTGAGCTTAACGGCCTGCTTTACACGTTCCAGGACTTTGCTTTCATCAAACTCAGGTACAGGAAGCTCAGATAGAAGAGCTTCTATTTCATCAGCTATAACTGGTTGTAAATCCTTGCAATTCACATCAGGCTTCTCTTTTTTCATCCTGCACGGCCTCCTTCTCACAGACTTCCAGAAAACGCGCCATTTTCTTTTTTGCCCGTTCATAGACTTTTCTTATACTGGCCGGCTTCTGACGGGTAATCTTTGAAATGGCATCATAGCTTAAATGGTGAATAGCCCGTAAAATGACAATGTTCTTCTGAGAAACGGGAAGCGCATCCAATGCCTTTTGCACAAGCAGCCTCGTTTCAGCCTGGTCAAGGGTATCTTCCGGCGTTTTGGCATTTATGGCCAGGGAATCGTCCATGGGAACGATACGGCCGTATTTTAGGGTATGACGGATAACGTTCATGCAATGATTGTAGGCTACTTTATAGATCCAAAGAGAAAAATGATTTATCCTTGAGGCGGAGTAATTTTGATATGCCTTTAAAAAAATATCCTGAACCGCATCCTCCGCATCTTCCTTTTTACGAAGCAAATGATAACAATAGGAAAAGATAGCTCTGCCGTACTGTTCCATAAGCTGCTCTATAGCATGAAAATCATCCTTATCACGACAGCTGCCGGTGTTTTCATTCCCGTTCAGGCGGCTCACCTCCGTTTATCATTTGTTTTCATCCTCTCCATCATTATAGACACTGAAACCCTGGTGAATGTGACAGGAATTTTAAATGTTCGAAATACAAATTTCCATGAACCGAAATCTATGATATATAAACCGAAATCTCTTCTTTTTTCGGCTCCTTCCGCCCTTATATAATCAAAAGGTAAATTTGATTCCCCAACGGAATTGATTTTCAGTTCAGATTAAGCTCAGATACAGCTTCTATAGCATGACTCACTATCACGGAAAGGATCCTGAATGATGACAGAGTTTATGGCAACAAGACGCAGACAGACAGGAGAAGCCGCGCAGATAAAGGGGACGAGCCTGTCCCGAAAGCGGCGCTTTAAACAAAACCTCCTGCTTATGGCCATGTTTCTTCCTGTTTTGGCTGTATACATAGCCTTTCGCTACGCACCCATGGGAGGGCTTATCATTGCCTTCAAGGAGTATAATTTCAGGGATGGGGTTTTTGGAAGCCCATGGATTGGACTGGACAATTTTCAGCTGCTTTTCAGAAGCCCAAAAACACTGTCCATTATATGGAATACCTTTTATTTAAGCCTGCTTTCTCTTTTTGCGGGTTTTCCTGTACCGATTCTTCTGGCCCTTCTTTTAAATGAGGTCAAAAACACATTGTTCAAAAAGACGGTGCAGACTATCGTCTACATCCCTCATTTCTTTTCATGGGTCGTAGTGGGCGGCATCGTTACTTCTATTTTCGCTCAGGAGAGCGGGGTTGTGAATACTGTCGTCAAATATTTTACGGGCGGGGAGCCCTATGCCTTTCTGTATCAGCCCGGATCGTGGATTACCATCTTTATAGGTTCGGGTATTTGGAAGGAGGCCGGCTTTGGGACAATCATCTATCTGGCGGCCCTTACGGCCATCGATCCCAGCCTTTATGAAGCGGCCTGTCTGGACGGGGCAGGTAAATGGAATCGCATGAGGTACATTACGCTTCCCGGCATTCTGCCCACAATAGCAACGGTCTTTATCCTGTCCGTGGGGAGGGTGATGGAGGTAGGCTTTGATAAAGTCTATATGCTTTCCAATCCGGCGGTAGGCAATATTTCGGATGTAATAAGCACCTATATCTACCGCCTGGGCATTCAGGGCACCCAGTTCAGCCTCACAACCGCCATGGGGCTGTTTGAATCGCTGGTAGGTCTTATACTCGTGCTTTTAACCAACAGGATTGCGGGGAAATTCGGTCAGGCGCTCTGGTGAGCACTTGAAAAGACCTCTTGGCAAACAGTTTCACAGGTGCAATGGAAGCACTCCGGCAAGCGCATTATAAGGAGGAATTGTTTTGAAGGAATCTACGGGAGAAAAGTGGTTTTATGTATTCAATTATGCCTTTTTGTTCATTCTGGGGTTATCCTGCCTTCTCCCCCTTTTAAATATACTGGCGGTATCCATGAGTGCTTCCGGCGCTATTGCCGGTGGAAGGGTATTTATAACACCGGTTGATTTCACTCTGTTTTCCTATGACAGGCTTATTCGGGGGACGCAGGTTCTCAATGCCTTTAAAAACAGTGTTTTGCTAACCGTGTTCGGCGTTCTTCTCAGCATGCTTTTTACCTTATGCGCCGCGTATCCCTTATCAAAACCTTATTTCTACTGCAATAAATTCTTCACCTTTTTTACGGTTTTCACCATGCTGTTCGGCGGGGGCCTCATCCCGACCTATCTGGTGGTTAAAGCACTGGGGCTGGTTAATAGCTATGGCGCCATCTGGGGGCTGGGGCTCATCAGCACCTACAATATGCTGGTTATGCGAACCTTTTTTAAGGGTATACCCGAAGATATGGAGGACGCAGCCCGAATAGACGGCTGCGGCGAGTTGCGCCTTCTGGTCCAGATTATCCTGCCCCTGTGCCTTCCCGTTATTGCGACACTGTCTCTTTTTTATGCCGTAGGGTACTGGAATAATTTCATGGGGGTTCTGATTTATATCACGGAAACGAAAAAGTATACCCTTTCCGTGCTGATACAGCAAATGATACGCTCCCAGTCCCTGCTTCAGGAAACGTCGGGACTTCAGGCGGAGGATATTGCGCGGTTTACGCCTGAGGGAATACAGGCAGCCGGTATTATAGTTATGGTTATACCCATGATGGTTCTGTATCCTTTCTTACAAAAATACTTCGTAAAAGGCGTTATGCTCGGGTCCTTAAAGGGTTAGCCCTTTAAATAAAAAAAGCGTTGCAAGGAGGAATTTATATGAAACGGAATTTTAAAACCGGCCTGCGGGCCCTGGGGAGCCTTGCGCTGGCAGTGAGCCTTTTGACTGCCTGCGGAGGAAACAGTCCCGCCGGTACGGGCAACGGGCAGGGAAATACACCCCAATCCGGTGCAAGCGGTTCTCCCGCCGCACCGGAAAAACGGGGAAGCATTTCCGTGACGGTCTATGACAGAGGAACGGTTCCCGCGTCGGAAGGCACCATCGAAAAAAACAGATGGACCCAATGGATTAACGATAACGGCCCGGTGGATGTGGCGTTTGTGGCCATACCCCGCAATGAATCGGCGGAAAAGCTCAATACCCTGTTTGCGTCCGGTACGGCTCCGGATCTGGTTCTCGAGTACGCACCCAATATTAAGAACGCCCTCTACCTGCAAAAGCAGCTCATGCCGGTTGAGGAGATAATCGAACAGTACAGCACCACCTATAAAGAGCTTATGGCGGAATATCCGGCCCTCAGGAAAGCGGGCCTGATGGCTGACGGGGAAATGTACCAGTTTGGCAAGATCAATGAGGTGGTGCCGATTAAAGCCATTCTTATAAGGCAGGATTGGCTTGAGGTACTGAATCTTAAGGTTCCTGAGACGACGGAGGAGCTTTATGAGGTGGCCAGGGACTTTGCAAAGGAGGATCCCGATAATAACGGCCAGCAGGATACCTACGGCATTGCCCTTTCCCACCTCTCGGGAGGGACCTTCGCCCAGATTTACCAGAACATGACGGGCTGGGCCATCGTCAACAATGAAATGGTGAGAACCTGGGACAATATGAAGGCCGAAACCACCATGCGCAAGCGTTTTTATGAGGAAGGCATTGTTGACAGGGATTATCTTAACGACAAAAACGGCGCCAAGGCAAAGCAGGACTTTGTAAACGGAAAGCTGGGCATTTACCCGGGGCAGTTTACCTGGGCAAGCTTTGCCGTCAATGAGCTGACCACACTCAAGGAAAATGTACCTAACGCAAAGGTGATTCCCATCCAGCTTCCTGAAAGTGAATTCGGCGTATTTAATCCCACCCTGCAAAACCCCATACAGATGACAGCGGTTGTCAACGCCAATGCCAAGGATCCGGAGGCCGTTATGAAGTATGTGGATTTCGCAGCATCAGATACCTTTGGATGGGCCCTTCGCTATGGCATAGAGGGCGAGCATTACGAGAAAAACGATCAGAACCTTCCCGTAATAGGCGATCAGGAGAAGTTCAAGACGGAGGTTGGCTGGGCAGGTGATTTCAATATGCTGTTTACAACCTTGAAGCTGGGCGAGGCAGGGCTTACCAGAGCCTCCTTCGATCTTTCCGTTCCTGTTCAGAAAGAGGGCTATGAGCTGTTTGAAAGGGCAAAAAGCACCTATATGGACACCAGCGTAACCCTTGCCGATATCACCCATTCCGAGCATATGCCCCAGCTTCCTCAGGAGCTCCAGACACTTTCTGCAAATCTTGATTATTCGGATATCCTTATCCGTGCCATTACCGGCGGAACTACCTATACGGTGGATCAGGCCATGGCGGATGTTCGGGATTTCTGGATTGCAGGAGGCGGCGAAGAAGTGGAGGAATGGTATAAGAACTGGTACAGGGAAAACAAAGACTCGGCTTTTCTGGCCGGGGATATCTATGATATAGTGGAACAGCAGAAGCAAGCCGGTTATTAAGAAATACGCCTGTTAATTACCTGAGAATAGTAAAGGAGCTGGAGCGGTGTCCCTAAAAGCGATACCGCTCCCCTCTGTGTCAGGCTTGGCCAGGGAGGTAAAAAAGCGTGGTTTTTAAGCATGAAAAAGGGGAGCCCATAGTTAAATGGCTGTATGCGGGACCCTTTACACAGGATGTTTCCCATCTTTACGAGGATAATTACATTGTTCCGGCAGAACCCTACAAGCCCTATTTCTGCGAAGCGGAGCGTGCAGCGGGAAAGGCATCCGCCGGAGTTCGGGAAGGAGATGGCCTGGAGCTATACGGACTGACCCGTCCATGGTCTCTCTTAAGGTGCGGGGAAGGTGAAAAGAAGGTTACCTTTGCAGGTTTTGGCGTTTTTGCCCGTTTAATGACCACTTTTGTGTTTCACCATATCCCTATGGAGAA
>JAFADM010000105.1 GCA_023424865.1 Bacillota bacterium
GAACCTCCCCGCATTCGGGACAGTGGATAATGGGAATAGGCTCTCCCCAGTAGCGCTGCCTTGAAAATACCCAGTCCCGCAGCTTGTAGTGAACCGCCGGCTTTGCCCACGCTGCCTGAGCGGGCAAAGGTTCAGTTTTATCCCTTTCATCCTCAGGGTAAACCGGCAGTGCACCCGTACCCCACTCAGGCAAAACCCCCTCCCATATAAGGATGGGAATAGCCTGGCCTGTGAGGGGATTAACCGCCCGGCTTCCTGTACAAAATCCGGTTTCAGTGCAGGAAACCGGAGCCTGCTCCGGATCGCCGCCCTGCTTCAAGCGGTCCACATTGGATTTCTGGAGCGCTTGAGTGATATAGTCCTCTGAAGGGGCCCTGTTCTCGGATACCACCAGAGCCTGGGCCAGAGGATGCTCCGGTGCCAGAGCAATGGAACAGGCCAGGGACAGCCGCTCCGGTGTTGTTGTAAAGACAGTGATTGCTTCTTCGGAATTTTCCACCTGGAACCGTATCTCTGTTCCCACGCTTCGGCCAATCCAGTTAGCCTGCATTTTTTTTACCTTTTCAGGCCAGTCCAGCCCGTTCAAATCCTCAAGCAGGCGATCGGCATAATCGGTGATCTTAAGCATCCACTGCATCATGGGTTTTTTAGCTATGGTGGTATCACAGCGCTCGCATTTTCCATTGACAACCTCTTCGTTGGCAAGGCCGGTTTTACAGCCGGGACACCAGTTAATGGGCATCTCCTTCCTGTAGGCAAGCCCTTTTTCATACATCTTCAAAAAGATCCATTGAGTGAACCGGTAAAAGTCCGGATCACTCGTATTAATTTCTCTTTCCCAGTCGTACATGGCGCCCATTTCCTCCAGCTGTCGGCGGAAATTGGCGCTGTTTTTACGAGTGGACAAAAGAGGAGGAATTCCCTTTTTTATGGCATCGTTCTCAGCGGGAAGACCAAAGGCGTCCCAGCCCATGGGATGAAGGACATTAAACCCCTGGAGCTTTTTATACCTGCTTATGACATCACTTAGGACATAGCCGCGCCAGTGCCCCACATGAAGTCCGTCCCCGGAAGGATAGGGAAACATATCCAGACAATAGAATTTGGGCTTGGCAGAGTTCTCCTCTGCTTTGTTTTCTCCGTTCAGGCGCCAGCGCTCACGCCATTTTTTTTCGATGGCGGAAGGCTGGTAGTCCTTCATTAACATAATAACACCTCATTTCTTATTATTAGTACCTTATAGCTGATAAGCGTCAATAAAAAAACAAATTATTTCATCGGCACTGCTATCCATTGGGTTGTGGGCAAAGCCCGCTTTAGAATAACAAAAAGCCCCGTCTCCTGTAAGAGACGAGGCTAACCCGCGGTACCACTCTAATGCATTTTCATATGAAAATACCCTTTTTCGATGGCTGACACCATCTATCCCTGTAACGGTGGAAATCCGGCATACCCTACTTATCGGGCCTGCGGCTCACAAGTGAGTTCAAAGAAGTGAAACGGCCGGTTCACACCCTTTCCGGCTCTCTGAACGTTCCATGGTTCCCTTACTAATCCTGATCCTTGCCTTTTTCAGTATACGGCTTGAATTAAATGTATTCTATTCCATTCTATGCTGAAAGTCAAGGAAGGTATTTGCACTTTTCACGATCCTTTTTCCCGCTCAAGGATCGTGACCTTGACCCTGTCTCCGGGCTGCTTTTCTATTTTTGCCCGAATTTCCTTGCGTATACCGAGAATATGGCAGGGGGTACCCATTTTTACCAGGCTCCCGTCATAGGGTTCTCCGTCAAAAGTGGCATGAACAGGGACACGCCCTTTGCCGAATTCCGCTTTCACGTCAAATGGAATTTCAATATAGGCACCGTCAATGTCCGGGACTTTCTTAATTTCTGCTTCAAAAGAATAGGTTTTTTCATTCATAGGGGTTATATCCTCTTATTCATAAGTTGTGGCTGTTACTTTTCCAGTATACATCAAATAAACGGAAATATTCTGTTTGAATAGCCAAAGGCCGTATGCCTTTTGACGGCGAGGCAGGCTTGGATTAGCTGTATAGCCTTTAAATACTTGACAAAAGGACAGCCCTTGTATCACAATAGACAAAAGCTTCCAAGGAAATGGCACCTGTACTTTAGTCCGGCATCCTCGTTTTCCTTATTCCGAAACAAAGCGCCTGCAGGAAATGCTTATGAAATAGCGAAGCGTATGAAACAGGAGGTTCTTATGGCATTGGAGAAAAAGGCCTTTCCCATACTGGAATTTGATGAAAACAGAACAGCAGTTATTGAACCCTCGCAATTAGTCCGCAGAATGGATATCTCTCCATACTGTGTCATAACCTTCTTTCGCGACGTTATTGAAAAAAAGAGGGAGGAGGGGCATTTAAAGCAAATCGCTGAGATACACTCCGAAACTCTGGACATTCCCATTTATGAAACCCTGGTTGACGGGCAGAAGGTGAATCTGGTTTTGGGCTTTTTAGGCTCGGCCGGTGCGGCAGGAGAACTGGAAGAGCTTATCGCACGTGGCTGTGAACGCTTTATTGTATGCGGAGGGGCAGGTGTTCTTCAAAAAAACATTGCCGTGGGTCATCTGATAGTGCCCTCTGCCGCTGTCAGAGATGAGGGCGTATCTTACCATTATCTTCCTCCGGCCCGAGAGGCAGCCTGTCACCCGGAAGCCGTTAACGTAATTGAGCAGGAGCTAAAAAGACTTCAAATACCCTACATAAAAGGGAAAACATGGACCACTGATGCCTTTTACCGGGAGACCCGGGATAAGGTGGACTTAAGAATTTCCGAAGGGTGCGTCTGTGTTGAAATGGAGGCGGCCGCTTTCTTTGCCGTTTCAGCCTTCAGAGGCGTCAAGCTGGGACAAATTCTTTATGGCGGTGATGATTTAAGCGGAGCGGACTGGGATAGCCGGGGCTGGAACAGCCACAAGGAGATCCGGCAGAATTTGGTTGAGCTTTCCATAAAGACGGTGCTTAAACTTTAGCCTTTAAAGCTTAAGCTCGCCTATCCTTCACATAAAGAAAGGGGCTGCCCTTTCTCCCCACACCCGGTATCCACCTCCTTCTCCGTCTCTACAGGCTTAAGAGTAATCCTGCTCTTAAGCCCTTTCACCGTAAATATAGCTTCCTATGAACATGAGTTGGGCATAAAAGGGTTAACTTTCTCTTAAATCAAATAGCTGTATTTATCCAAAACCGTTCTTATAAAATCCGAGAAGGCGCCGGGAATGGCCAGGGTTCCCTCCAAAAGAGAGCCTTCCTGTATTTTTCCATTGAGCCGTACCAGGACCTGCCGGTTTTCCTTATTCCTTATATAAAAGCCTGAATGGGGGCTTTCAAGAAAGTCTTTTTCCGTTGCAAAGAGAGTGAATTTTTCTCTGTAGGGTGAGCTGTCATAGGGACAGAAAACGGTGCAATTGCCGCACTCGTTGCACAGGGCATCCAGATGGAGAATCTGACGCATGGGCCTTCCTGGGATACTTAAGGAAACATTGGCCCTGTTGGGGCAAACCTCTGCACACAGCTCGCAAACCCTGGCACATTGAAGGCACCGGCGGCCCTCTTCGCTGCCTTCACCTTCCGAAATTAACCAGCCCCGGGCTGCCGCCTCTTCTTTTAAAGGGGCTTGGGAGAAGGCTTCATACCCTTTGGGCAAGGCTTCATTCCTTATGGGTAATGCTCTTGCCTCTTTTGGCAAACCGGCTTTAAAAACCTCCACAACCTTTTTTATGTTAACAGGAGACTCGTAATAGCTCCGCACACAGCGATCCTTGCAGGGCTGGGGGCAGGATAGGCAATAAGCCGGATTATCTGTGGCCTGGGCCATTAGGACCCCAGCGCCCTCGCTGTCATTAACGGCAGCCTTCCCGAAATACCCGGGGATATCCAGCTTTATGGGACATTCTGCCCTGCAGGGGGCGGTAAAGCAATTGAGCAGAGGAACCTTTCGTGCTAATTTTTGTCGGGAGTCGGGTCCCTTATGATAATAGTCTGAGGATTTTCCTTTTATTTCTAAATTTTCAATTACCTGAGGCTGGAGGTGTAAAGCCGGTCCTTCGGGAAGCTCCCTGCTCAGGCTATCGGCCATTTGATGAAGGCGCGCGTAACCGCCGGGCTTTAAAAGCGTGGTTGAAAAGGTAACCGGCCAGATGCCGCCGCGGAGAAGCTCCG
>JAFADM010000174.1 GCA_023424865.1 Bacillota bacterium
CGGTCGCCACCTTAAGCCCATCCAGGCCCAAGTCGGCTTTCACTCCAATATTTCTGGCGCTTGTGACCCATTCCTTGTTATATACGGAAACCATAGGCGTTTCAATTCCCGCTCTTCTTAAGACATCCACCGATGCCAATGCTTCTATTTCCTCAAAGCCGTCGGCCAACAGCACAAAAACCTTCATGGCCAAGCCTCCTCTCATTTCCCTATTGATTTTAACACAGATACCAGCCTACTGCAAAAACGAATTCTTAAGTTTAATTGCTCCATAGCAGTGAACCGCTAAAATGCTTCTCCGTCCTTTTGAAAGCATTTATTCATCCCCATTCCTGCTCTGTCTTCGGGGAAAAATCAATTTATAGGCAAACCGGGCATTGACTTTTAACTTTCATGCTTATAGGATTAAACTATTAAAGCATCCGCAAAAGGGCTATCGCCGAAAAAACAGGGCGGATGCAAATTGGAGTGTATTTATGTCCGTAAGGATCTTGGCTTAAACCAACTTCATCGTTGTGATGCATGACAATGGCCGTTAAGGCTTGCTTTGTGTTATGCTTCAGGCTTAAGGTTGAGTCAAGAGGGTATACGGCTTATATAAAAGCGGATGCCGTTCGGCTTGTTGAACGGCTTTTTTGTGTTCTTTTTGGGGCCACACAGATCGTTCACGCATAATGAACACTTTCTGCAAGCACTCTCTTCCTTTTCAGCTCCCCTGAGCATGACACCGGCCGGATGCATCACTTCTGTCGTTTAACTTACGGTCAAACACCAAAAAACAGGAGGCTATCAAAAATGAATCCCCACACACTTGAAATTCTGGAATATAACAAAGTAAAGGACCTGCTGAAGGAACAAACCGTCTCCACCCCCGGTGCCGATCTTTGCGAAAAGCTTTATCCTGAGCCGGACATCTATCTGGTTAAGCACAGGCTTTTGGAAACCAGTCAGGCCAAGGCTCTCCTGGATAAGGGGGCTGCGGTTCCGCTAAGCGCCCTAAACGGAATGGACAGGATAATGGAAAAGCTGGGTAAAGTCCCAACGCTTACGCCCGAGGAACTGGAACTGTTAAGAAACATGCTTCGGGCCTCTGCGAGACTTAAGCATTACATGCAGGAACGGGAAATGACCGCCCCTTTGGTTGCTTCCTATGCCCTGTCGCTTTCCGAGCTTGCGGATCTGACCGGAGAAATAGCACGATGCATTCTGGACGGCAGGGTGGACGACAAGGCCAGTGCTGAGCTTTCACGAGTGAGAAAGCGCATGGCCATCGTTGAGGAACGCATCGCATCAAAGCTTGAGAGTATTCTTCGGTCACCGGCCTATAAGGGAATGCTCCAGGACACCCTTGTCAGTATGCGGCAGGGCAATTACGTTATCCCTGTAAAAAGGGAGCACCGGAAGTCCGTTGAAGGAGCCGTTATGGACTTGTCCTCCAGCGGCTCCACCGTATTTATTGAGCCTTCCGCCATAAAGGCACTGAAGGGTGACTTGGACGTTTTAAGGCTGGAGGAGCAGCAGGAGGTATTTCGCATCCTGTCGGTTCTTACGGAGCTGGCGGCAGGATACAAGAAAGAGATCACCATTAACTTTCAAACTCTTTCCCACTATGATTTCCTCTTTGCCAAGGCTAAGCTGTCCCGCACCATGGATGGCGTCAGCCCAGAAATGAGGGATGACGGTATCCTTCACCTTATTTCTGCCCGCCATCCTCTCTTGGGTTCCAAGGCCGTTCCCCTTGATTTCCGCTTAGGAGGCGACTATAAAGCTCTGGTCATTACCGGCCCCAATACCGGAGGCAAAACGGTGGTTCTAAAAACAGTGGGGCTGCTGGCCCTTATGGCCCAGTCAGGGCTTCATATCCCGGCAGTAGAGGGCTCCTCCCTCTGTCTTTTTACAGAAGTCCTGGCAGACATCGGCGACGGACAAAGCCTGGAGCAATCCCTCAGTACCTTTTCCTCCCACATCGGGACCATCATCGGTATATTAAACCGGGCTAATCCGGGCTCCCTGGTCCTTTTAGATGAGCTGGGCACAGGAACCGATCCCAGAGAGGGCATGGGTCTGGCGGTTGCTATTATGGAGGCCCTGTACGCCAAGGGATGCCTTATGGTATGCACCACACATTTCAGCGAGATTAAAGCCTTTGCTGAAGATACTCCCGGCTTTAAAAACGGCAGCATGCTCTTTGACACCCATACCCTAAAGCCCCTTTACCGTTTAAGCATTGGAATGGCCGGGGAAAGCAATGCCTTTCTCATTGCCTTAAGGCTCGGCATGCCTCCCTCTCTTCTGGAAAGGGCTCATCACATCAGCTATAAGGAAAAGCACACCTATCTCCCTCTCCTTTCCCAGGAAAAGGGGTCTGTCGTGCCGGCGAATGCACCTGAACCTTCAGAAAAAGACACCACAGGCACAAGCCTCAAGGCTGGCACAGGCCAAAGAGAAAGCCAGCTTTCATTTTCCCGTTCAACTATGGGAGATGAGGATTCGGAATCCAGACTGGAGGCTGCAAAGCGCCGGGAAAACCTACGTAAGAAGCAGGAACTGCAAAAAAGACCTCCGTCCTTCAAAGTGGGTGACTGTGTCTTCCTGTCCTCTATGAACCGAACCGGCATAGTCTGCGAGGCGGAAAATGCCAGAGGAGAAGTAGGCGTTATCGTAATGAAAAAGCGGCTTACCGTACCAGCTAAGCGCCTAAGGCCCTTCATTGACGGTAAGGCTCTCTACCCTGACGATTATGACATGGCTATTGTTCTTGATTCCAAGGACAACCGAAAAAAAAGAAAGCTTATGGGCAAGCGTCATGTTGAAGGACTGCAAATCGAACATCCCCCTTCATAAGAAAAAAAGGGGGTGTTGGCTTCACACTTCATTCTCCCCTCCTCCCTCAGCTTAAACACACTTTATATATTGATCTTATCCTGAACGTAAAAAAGAGAGCCGTAAGGCTCTCTTTTCACACTCCGGAACAACTCCGGCAAAAAGGCATTAAAATTATTTAATTTCAACCGTTGCGCCAACTTCTTTGAACTTAGCGGCAATAGCGTTAGCCTCATCCTTGGAAACGCCTTCCTTGATGGTGCTGGGTACGCCTTCGGTAACGTCCTTAGCTTCCTTAAGGCCAAGGCTTGTGATTTCACGAACAACCTTGATAACCTTAATTTTCTCAGAACCGGCATCCTTAAGAACAACGGTGAACTCGGTCTGCTCTTCAACAGGAGCAGCAGCAGCGGCTGCAGGACCTGCAGCAACAGCGGTAGGAGCTGCGGATACGCCAAATTCCTCTTCAATAGCCTTAACCAGATCCTTAAGCTCAAGTATGGTCAAAGTTTTGATCTCTTCTACAAATTTTGTGATCTTCTCACTCATTTCTATATCCTCCATCCATAATATTTTTTTGTGATGAACCCTTTAGGTTCCCTAGTCCATTTTACAAAGCCGGGGAATTATTCCCCCTGTGCTTCTTTACTGTCGGCAACAGCCTTTAAGCCGATAGCAAGTCCATAGAGAGGACTCATGATGCTTCCAAGAAGCTTTCCAATAAGCTCTTCTCTGGAAGGTGTGGCAGCAAGTTCCTTAACGCCGTTAACGTCAATAATATTGCCTTCCACAATGCCGCCCTTGATTTCCAGCTTTTCAAAATCCTTTTCAAATTTGACAAGAATTTTGGATGGAGCTACGGGATCCGTTGTGCTGATAGCAACAGCGGTAGGGCCTTCAAGAAGTCCCACGATCCCTTCAAGAGAGCTGTCCTTGGCTGCAAACCTGACTATGGAGTTTTTAATGACTCTATAATCGATACCAGCTTCACGCAATGCTTTACGAAGGGCAGTATCCTGTTCCACGGTAAGACCTCTGTAGTCTGTGAGAACAACGGACTTTGCTTCCTTCAGCTTTTGCGTCAGCTCTTCAACCTGTGCTTTCTTTTCAATAAGAAGCTTTTCACTTGGCATTTTTTTTGCACCTCCTTGATAAACGATTCTAAAAAATAAAAACCCTTTTATAATCCAGACCGTAGATAGACCGTAGATTACAAAAGGGTTTATTACCATTTTGTCAAGATTGCCTCGGCAGGATGCGTGCGTTATGCCCGAAGGCTCCTGCTGTCTACGGTCCGATATTAAATTCTACCTCGAACATTTTATTGCATCCGGCAGCTTATGTCAAGCATTTTGGATTAATCCAAAACTTTTTGCTGATTGAGCTTAATGCCAGGGCCCATGGTAGAGGTAACGGTTACACTTTTTAGATACTGACCCTTTGCGGCAGAAGGCTTGGCCTTAATAACGGCATCCATAAGGGTATGGAAGTTCTCGCGAAGCTTCTCGGTACCGAAGGATACCTTGCCGATGGGGCAGTGGATGATGTTGGTTTTGTCCAGACGGTACTCGATTTTACCGGCTTTAATATCAGCAATAGCCTTGGTAATATCCATGGTAACAGTACCGGCCTTTGGGTTAGGCATAAGGCCCTTAGGACCAAGAACGCGACCCAGACGGCCAACAAGACCCATCATATCGGGAGTTGCAACAACCACATCAAAATCAAACCAGTTTTCCTTTTGAATCTTTGTTACAAGATCCTCGGCACCGACAAAGTCTGCACCGTTCTGTTCAGCTTCGGTTGCTTTATCGCCCTTTGCAAATACCAGCACGCGAACGGTTTTACCTGTTCCGTGGGGTAATACAACAGCGCCTCTTACCTGCTGATCTGCGTGACGAGAGTCAACGCCAAGTTTGATATGGGCTTCAACGGTTTCATTAAATTTAGCAGTAGCAGCCTTTTGTACCAGATCCAATGCTTCGGTTGGCTCATAAAGCTTGCTTCTATCAATAAGGCTCAGGCTTTGAATATACTTCTTGCCTCTCTTCATTACATTTCACTCCTTTGTGGTGAATTTAAAGCGGGAATTCTCCCTCCCACAGTTGGGGCGGCGTGGTTAGTCAACGACGACAACACCCATGCTTCTAGCGGTTCCTGCTACCATGCTCATAGCCGTTTCAACACTTCCGGCATTTAAATCTGGCATTTTCAGCTCCGCTATTTTGCGGATTTCTTCCTTGGAAATCTTGGCAACCTTATCCTTTTGAGGTTTTGCCGATCCGCTTTCAATTTTGCATGCCTTCTTAATAAGGATCGCAGCCGGCGGAGTTTTTGTGATAAATGTAAAGGAACGGTCACTATAAACCGTAATAACTACCGGAATGACCAAACCAACATCTTTTGCGGTTCTTTCATTGAATTCCTTGCAGAATCCCATGATGTTAACGCCATGCTGGCCAAGGGCTGGTCCTACCGGTGGTGCAGGAGTTGCTTTTCCTGCGTTGAGCTGTAATTTTACATAGCCCGCAACTTTCTTTGCCATTAGAATCCACCTCCCAGTTTACTGGCCTGTTCTTTCAGGCCTGCCCGTACGATGACGGGCTTTATCTCAAATTCCTTACGTCCCTCCTGCTTAACGCGGGAAAGAGGTAAAGTCTCGAGAATCACTTGTTTTCAATAATAAATGCTTAGGTCAATTGAACAAGTTTAAAATTAAAGGTTTACAGTTTTAAAATTTGCACAAAATCCAGTTCGACGGGGGTCTCTCTTCCAAACATGGAAACGGATACGCGAACCTTTTTCTTATCCAGGCTGATTTCCTCAACCGTACCAATAAAGCTTTCCAGCGGTCCTTCAATAACACGGACGCTGTCGCCTATTTCATAGTCGACCACAGTCTCAAACTGTTCCACACCCATCATACGAACTTCGTCATCCGAAAGGGGAACGGGTTTGGAACCGGGACCGACAAAGCCGGTAACGCCTCTCGTGTTGCGCACAACATACCAGGAGTCGTCGGACATAACCATTTTAACCAGCACATAGCCAGGAAACACCTTTTTAAGCGTAGCCTTCTTTTTGCCATCCTTTATTTCGATTTGCTCCTCCATAGGAACAACCACATCGATGATAAAGTCCTGCATTTTTCTATTTTCGACTACTTTTTCTATGTTGGCTTTAACCTTGTTCTCATACCCGGAATAAGTATGAACAACATACCATTTGGCTTCTTCAGTCATATTCAAGCGGAGACTAAACTCCCGCCCTCCTTCCGCCAATTCCTACTGTCCGAAAACCAAGCCGAACAAAAAACCCAGACCGGCATCGGCAATCCAGACAACTGCGCCTAATAAAAGGCACGCCGCGAAAACAATGAGGGTGTTGTTAATGAGCTGCTGCTTGGTAGGCCAAATAACCTTTTTGATTTCGATGCGTATCTCTTTAATAAAGCGACCCGCACGTTTACTTAACTTTTCTTTTTCCTTTTGTTCAGCCATTATTTTAACACTCCCAATTACTTATTTCGTTTCCTTATGGTCAGTGTGTTTGCGGCAAAACCTGCAGTACTTGCTAAGTTCAATTCTGTCGGGATCGTTTTTCTTGTTTTTCATCGTATCGTAGTTTCTTTGTTTGCACTCTGTGCAAGCCAAGGTTACTCTGACTCTCATGTGGAACACTCCTATGCATAACATATTTTTGGCATAAAAAAAAAGCTCGCAAAGCACTATTTACATTATCACAGACATATACCAAAGTCAAGAAAATAAGAAAAATTTCTTTACGTAAAGCGTATGATTCTGCGGTTTTATGTAGAACCGTTTAAAAGAGAGAGAGCTTCAAAAGCCTCTCACTTTTAAACGAATTTACAAAATCAATTGGATAAAGCCTTTTTGGCCTTCAGCCTCTGCTTGTACTTCATCCAAACAACCCACAGCGGGGATGCGATAAAGATGGTGGAGTAACAGCCTGTTACGATACCAATAAGCAGTGAAAAGCTGAAATCCTTTAAGGATCCGATATTGTTCATGGAGGAGAAGATATACAGAACCACAACGCAAATGAGGGTTGTCATCATGGTATTAATGGAACGGGACATAGTCTGGTTTATACTTGTGTTGACAATCTCCTCCAGACCGGCCTTTTTCATAAGGGTAGTGTTTTCACGAATACGATCATAAATAACTACGGTATCATTAATAGAATAACCGATAATCGTAAGAACACAGGCAATAAAAATATCATTCAGGGGCATTTTAAAGGTAACGTAAACGCCAAACATGACGCCAATATCATGTATGAGCGCTATAATTGCGCATACCGCGGCGGAAAAGCCACTGATGATACTAAAGCGCCAGGCCACATACAGAAGGATCAGGCCTGAGGATATCACAACGGCCCACAAGCCCTGCTCCAGGGTTTCCTGACCAATAATGGGGCTGATACTCATAACCTCATTTTTATTACTGTCAAGCTTGACATCAAAGTTAGACGACAGCACTTCCTTGACCCTATCCTCTTCCTCTGCCGTGAGAGGCTGGTTTCCGGCAATGTCGATACGAATCATGGTGATGCTCAGATTATTGGCTTCCGAATCATAGCTTTTCATGACACTGGCGGTAACTTCCTTGTTAAGCTCTGAGGCGATCAGGGAACCTACCTCATTCGGGTCGATGCCTTCGGTGGCCTCGATGGTCATTCGGGTACCGCCCTTATAGTTAATGTCCATTGCAATTCCGTTAATAATGAGCATTATGGCAAAAAAGACAAAGATCGCGATGCTGAAACCAAAGAAGTATTTTTTGTTCTTTATAAAATCAAACTGTTTCATGCCTTTTTACCTCCGTTGGAAACGCCGTACAACCATTTGTTTTTAGCAAAGCTGAAAGCCGTTAGGCCCTGCAGCATGAGCTTGGATGCGGTAATTGCCGAAAGGAAGCTGAACAGGACACCAAAGAACAGCGTCACGCCGAAGCCTCTGATTGGTCCGGTTCCCATGGCATATAGAATAACCGCCGTAATGATGGAGGTAACGTTGGAATCCAGAATAGCCACAAAGGCTCTTTTAAAGCCCGCATCAATTGACGCCCGCAGGGTTTTTCCCGCTCTCAGCTCTTCCTTTATGCGCTCAAAGATAATAACATTGGCATCAACGCTCATACCGATGGAGAGAATGATACCGCCAATACCGGGGAGCGTAACCGAAATATTAAGGTTGGACAATACAAATATCTGCAGGGCCAGCAAGCCGGAAAGGGCGACAATAGCGGTAAGGCCAGGCAGCCTGTAGTAAAGGAGCATAAAGAGGCACACCAGGATGAAACCGACTATACCTGCATTAACAGCTACTTCAAGTGCTCCCTGTCCCAACTGGGCACTGATGGAGTCCACCTTTACGGCCTCCAGCTTGCAAGGAAGGGCGCCGAAGCGAATTTTATCTGCCAGATCCTTTGCGGAATCATAGTTGAAATTGCCTTCAATGACAGCGTTCTTTGAGGTTATCTGTGTATTGACATTAGGTGCGGAAATGCACATGTCGTCAATAAAGATGGCCAATCTCTGACCAACGAGCCTTTTGGTCGCTTCCGAAAACTTGGTAACGCCGCTGTCCTTCAGCGTCAGCTCAACCACATACTGGGCATTGTTGTTCTGAACGGCCTGAGCGTTGGCCACATCGTCACCGGTTAAAACAATCACTCCTGAGGGAGTAAGATCTTCGTCCGGCAAGGTGGCTTCCTCAGACTTTACTTCCTGAAAGGTAAGCTGGCCCGTGCTTCCCAGCTCGTCCAGCGCTTTTCTAGGATCAAACTCTGTTTCATTGGTAGCCCACGGAATATCAATGATGAGGCGTTCATTGGTCGCGTCCACGTTTACGGTTTTATCGTAGATGCCCTGAGCATCCAGGCGCTTTTCAATGATGGCCCGTGCACTGGCAAGGTCTGAAAGCACATCATGGTTTTCTGATCCGTCATCGTAAACGGGTTCCATAATGGCGCTAATACCACCGCGAATATCAATACCTGTTCGTATGTCTGTGACTCCCTTGATAATTCTGGCGTTCTCAGGACCAAGCCCGGTAATTGACAGAATACAGATTAGAGCAATAACAAGAACTACTGCAAAAAGCTTAAACGTTCTGTTATCCTTCATGGAGAGTTCCCTCCTTAGTCAAGATTGAGTTGATGATGACTTTACGGCAATTGGTTAAAAAAGTCGAATTTGCGATAAAATCGAAGATCACCTTTGCTATTATAAAACTTTATGTTTCGACGCGTCAATCACTGTTTGTCAAACCTTTCACGGGTTTGGATTTTTGTAATCTCCAATAAGACGGACATACTCAAGAGCATTTTGAATATTTGCCTCTATCTGCTGGGGAGACAGTGACTTTACGACCTTGGCAGGCATGCCGAGAACAAGAGAATTATCCGGAATAACCGTGTTTGGTGTAACCACCGCACCGGCACCTACGATACAGTTGTTCCCGATTTGAACGCCATCCAGAAGAATGGCCCCCATCCCAATGAGGGAATTATCGCCTACGATACAGCTGTGGAGGATGGCCCGGTGGCCCACCGTAACATTTTTACCAAGGACGACAGGAAGCCCTTCCGTATTGTGCACCGATGAAAGCTCCTGTATATTGGAGTTTTCGCCAACCCTTATTTCGCAAATATCGCCTCTTAGAACAGTGTTATCCCAGATGCTTACATTTTTAGACAGATAGACCTTCCCGATTATCTGAGCGGTATCGGCAACATAAGCCGAATCGTCAATTTGAGGGCGAATGCCCCTGTATTCACGAATCATTGGAAATCCTCCTGCCGGCTTAATTTACTCAGGACTCAATGGCTTTAATCCATAAGGCACATTCCACACGTTTTTTTTCAAGCTCGCAGCCTATGCCGTAAGGGGTTTTGATGTTCCCGTGAAACTGGTGAGAGTTGGCGGCGCAGCCCCCGCTGCAATAGAACTTGGCCCAGCACTCCCGACATTGGGGCTTGGTGTAGACATTAGCCTCTAAAAATTCCTCTCTGACAGGGTTCCCTGAAAGGCCTTCAAAGACATCACCCATCTGGAATTCCTTTTGCCCTACAAACTGATGGCAGGGGAAAAGCTCACCCTCCGGGGTTACAGCCATGTATTCGGTACCGGATCCGCACCCTCTCAGGCGCTTGGCAACACAGGGGCCACCTTCCAGATCAACCATGAAATGAAAGAAATTGAACCATTTACCTTCAGCACGACGGTCGACATATATTTGGGCAAGCCGCTCATATTCCTTGAAAGCAGTTTCCAGATCCTCCTCACGGATATCAAGTCCCGTTCCTGAGGCCGCAACCACAGGTTCAACGGAAATCTGCTCAAAGCCTTCGTCGGCAAGATGGAGCACATCCTCACCAAAATCCAGGTTTTTCCGGGTAAAGGTGCCGCGGATATAATAGCTTTTTTCGCCTCTCTCCTGTACCATGGCTTTCGCAATGGGCAGGATACGCTCATACGATCCGGAGCCGTCCACCCTTTTCCGAACGTCGTCATTAACCGACTTTCGCCCGTCAAGGCTTAAAACCACATTGTCCATAGTGGCATTGATATAATCTCTCTTAGCTTTATCCAAAAGAAGAACATTGGTTGTGAGTGTAAAGCGGAAGTTCTTCCCCGATTCCTTTTCCTTTTCCCTGGCGTAGGTGACGATATCCTCTACAACCTTGAAATTCATGAGGGGCTCCCCGCCAAAGAAATCAATCTCCAGATTCCGGCGGTTTCCTGAAGCGGCTATGAGAAAATCGATGGCAGCCTTTCCCACCTCAAGGCTCATAAGGGAACGTTTACCCATGTATTCCCCAGTTCCTGCAAAGCAATAGGAGCAGCGAAGATTGCAGTCATGGGCAATATGAAGGCAAAGGGCCTTCACTACCGGCTTTCCGCCGGTCCAATGGGGTACCCATTTTTCATAAGGATCAACGGAAAACAGAAGATTATTGGCTTTAAGCTCATTAAGCTCTTCCAATGCTTCCTTTACCGTTTCCTCACCGTATTTTCCAAAAAGACCGGCATGTTTTGCTTCATTTGGATTGCCATCCCTCTCAAGAGACTGTAAAACATCGTAGGAGGCGTCGTCCAGAACATGAACCGCCCCGCTGTTGACATCCAAGGCTATATTTACGCCATGCATTTTATACGCATGAACCATTTAATTCCCTCCAATGATTTGTGTTTAAAATAAAACCTAAACGACCTCATTTTTAAAATGGGGTTTAACCATAAGTAAAGGCGCATATCCCCGGCAAAAACCAACAGCATTCAAAGCGGCATACCGAGCGGCGCCCCCACGGGAACGCCGCCATTTGGAACACCGCCTTTCGGATCGCCGTCATCGGAATATTGCCGTAAACGGATCGCGCCTCAAGGCCCAGCTTGTATTGAAAAGGACTTACTCCCCTTTTCTTTCGCCGGTAAGCCTTATTTTCTTTCACATTTTTGATTTGCTACCGTGCAGGATGTTTTGCAGGCAGACTGGCAGGATGTCTGGCATTCGCCGCAGCCAGCCTTGTTAAGCTCCCTGTTAAGGGTATCCCGGTTAATTGTCTTAATATGCTTCATTTCATAACCTCCCCATCCGTTGGATTTCCGTTGGATTCCTGATTATTATAGCACAAGGCTGCAAATGTGCAAACCATGAATGTTAAAGCCC
>JAFADM010000176.1 GCA_023424865.1 Bacillota bacterium
TGTATCAGGTACTTATTGTGGACGACGAAGAAATCATACGCAAGGGTCTGGTTCATTATTTCGACTGGAACGCCATCGGATTTGAAGTGGCCGGACAATTTGAGGATGGGTCGGATGCCATCCGCTATCTTGAGGAGCACCCGGCTGACGCTATTCTTACGGACGTAAAAATGTACGAGGTGTCCGGGATTGAGCTTGCCCGCTATGTGTGGGAGCATTGTCCTCAAACCAAGGTAGCCGTATTAAGCGGCTACAGGCAATTTGAGTATGCTCAGGAGGCTATGAAATACGGCGTCCGCGATTATGTCTTAAAGCCTGTGGATGTGGAAGAAATCCGAAGAGTGTTTATAAAAATCCGGTACGCACTGGACAGTGAGTGTGAAAAAACCGGCTCTGCTTTCCAAAGAGCATTTTCTCAGCTTAACGGGAAGAATTACAAGGAAATTCTGGTCTTGAGCGGAAATCTGGTAGCCGCAGTGTCCGCCGGTCATTCGGAAGAGGTGTATGACTGCCATGAAAAATGGTTTGCACTGGTGGAAAAAGCACCGGCTGACTTGACTTATTTTGCGGTATACAGGCTTTTTGAGGAGCTTTATATCCGTTTTGCCGGAATGGGCGTCAATCTTTCCGACTCACTTGAAAAGGAGCTTGTATTGAAGCGTCTGGAGGGTGCCTCCCTACAGGATTTATTTCTTCTTACCGGAAATCTGCTCCTTGAATTTACCGATTACCTGGAAGACAAAAAGGGCCGTCATGAGGAAAGCACCATTCTAAGGGCTAAAAAATACATAGAAACCCATCTTGCTGAAAATTTCTCTATTGAAGATGTGGCTCGAAGCGTCTTTTTGAACCGAAGCTATTTTTCCAGAGAATTCAAACAAGCCACAGGTGAAAATGTCATCGATTATGTTATAAAATGCCGTATGGACCGGGCTGTGGAGCTGCTTTTGGAGAGTCGGCATTCTACAGCTGAAATCAGCGCGCTGTGCGGGTATACGGACTTAAAATATTTCCAGCGTTCCTTTAAAAAGCACACCGGCTATACGGTCAGAGAGTATCAGAGCCTGCTTTCCCTTTAAAGAAAAGCGGCATGAACGGTGAAAAGCATATTCCCTGCTGCCGATGAAAAGGAGGATAACCTATGCACCCAGGCCGCGCCATCTTGATGCGAAGACGGATGAAAAGACAATCAAAGCGTTTATGGAGCTATCTGAAGGATTACAAGTTCAACAGCCTGTTAATCCGAAACTTTATCCTTATTGCTGTGCTTGCCTCCCTTCCCGTTTATCTTCTCAGCCTTTTTTACAACGACCATTCCCGGAAAATCATACAGACCGAAATAAGTCAGGCCAACCTGAACTCCCTTTACCGCAGTGCGGATATGGTGGAAACTCTGATGAAGGACATGCAGGGCTTTACCTATAACCTGTCCGTTAATCAGAATACCGTAATGTTCGGTTACTGGGACAGAGACGAGCTCATCGGAAGCGAGCTTATATCCGATCTTCTCAAGGATCTTAAATTCTATAAACTAATGTTTGAATACATTGACTCTATTTACCTTTATTCCGAAAAAACCGGTCTGGTTATTTATAATGATAACCTCACCGACAAGTATAATATGCCGGATAAAACCTGGCTCAGCATCTACGAGGCTATGGGTGACAACAGCTTTATCATGGAATCCAGGCGAAAAAACGATTTTTATCCTTATTATATCAGCTTCATCTACCCCATCCGCTTCGCCAAGGAAACCAGCGGTTCTGTTGTGGTAAACATTAATATTGAAAAATTGGGACAGCTCATTGGCAGCAATAAAAACGTCTCTCAGGATCTCTTTATTGTGGATGAAGACATGCGGCTTTACTACAGCAGCGATTATGCCCTCATAGGCAGTCAGGACTATGCACCGGATTATTTAAGCTTTGTGAAAGACCGAAACGGTGATTTTTCCGGCACCTTTACAATAAATGAGCAGGAAACCATTGTCTCCAGAGTGGAATCCGAGCGGTATTCCCTGAGTTATATTCTGTTAAGCCCCGTAGGACTCTATGAAGACCGACTAAACACCTTCCAGGCCTTTATGAACAGAATTACCCTTCTTACCCTTCTTATTAGTCTTGCGGTTTCTTATTTTCTGACGCTGAAATCCTTTCAGCCTGTGCGCCGAATTATTGAAGCCGTGGAAAACCCCTCCCCTCTGGACAAAAGCTATCTTCCCCAGCATCATCAAAGCAATGAAGTACTTTATGTCACCGAACTGGTGCGAAAAAACCATGAGCAGAACAGCCGCCTTAAGCTGGAGTTGGAGGAGCGTATGGACAAGCTCAACAACGCCCAGCTCTTTGCTCTTCAAAACCAGATAGACCCTCATTTCCTTTACAACACCCTGGATACAATCAACTGGATGGCCATTGAAAAGGACGGAACCGGCAATCCTGTTTCGGTTATGATTTCTTCTCTTGCCCAGCTCCTTCGAATCAGCCTCAAGCGCACCAGCTACCTGGTCACCGTAGGCGAGGAAATGGAGCATGCCAAGCTTTATCTGAAAATTCTGGAGCTTAGGTATAAGGATAAGCTTCAGGTGTACTGGGAGATCAGCGAAGAAATAGTGAACTTCAAAATTGTTAAATTCTCCATCCAGCCCCTTGTGGAAAACGCCCTTAACCACGGCCTTCGAACCAAGCGCTTTGAAGGGCACATTCATATTAAAGGAACCCTTATTGACAACACCGTGGTTATCTCCGTAGAAGACAACGGCATCGGCATGAACGACATTCAGCGCATGGAATTCAACAGGCATCTTAAAACCGATTACCAGTTTGATGACCGCCATGTAGGCATTCGTAATGTCAATCAGCGCATTAAGCTGCTTTTTGGTGAAAAATACGGGGTGGTGCTGGCGCCTCAGAGCAGCGATGGGGGCCTTGTAGTTACTGTTGTCTTTCCCCGTTTTACAGAAGAAAGCTGAAAGTCACAAATTTACTCCGAAGGGCAAAAGATTACCGTTTCTTCCTTTACGGTGATTTGCTAGTATTTTAATATCCCAAGAAAACATGGCAAGCGAGAGAAAAGGAAGGGTATTCATGAATTCATCATTGTCTCCCTCTGTTAGAAACACAGCCAAGACCTCTGCAAAAGCCTCCGCACCAAAAGCCCTTCGGATATTTAAAAAGAATTGGGAGCTTCTGCTTCTTTGTATCCCGGCTTTGGCTGCCTATATCCTTTTTGCATACATTCCCATGGGCGGATTGGTTATGGCATTTAAAAATTTCCGTTATGATATGGGGATTTTCGGAAGCCCCTGGATAGGCACCAAAAATTTTGATTTTCTTTTAAAATCCGTGGATCTCTGGCGTATCGTCCGCAACACACTAAGCTACAGCGCCGTGTTTATAGTTGTAAACCTTATCACACATGTTGGCGTCGCGCTTCTTTTATTTGAGCTTAACAGCCGTAAATTTCTGAAGGTCACCCAGACCATTATGACTCTGCCCAATTTTCTTTCCTGGGTTATCGTGGGTTATATTACATACGCTATATTCAATCCCTCCCTGGGCGTGCTCAACCAGATGCTGGCCCTTTTTAATCAAAATCCTGTGGATGTCTACTCCAATCTCAGTTATTGGCCCTTTATCATCGTTATCGTTAATATATGGAAAGGCGTTGGCATGGGCTGTATCATCTACTACGCCGCCCTCATGGGTGTTGATCCGGCTCTCTATGAGGCCGCCACCATTGACGGCGCCAACCGTTGGCAGCAAACCCGTTATGTTTCCCTGCCGTCACTTGTTCCGGTTATGACCATTCTCACCATACTGGCTGTGGGTAATATGTTCCGCGGCGATTTCGGTCTGTTTTATCAAATCCCCCGCAACGTAGGAGTACTCTATGAGGTTACGGATATCATCGACACCTATGTGTTCCGGGGACTTCAAAACGGTAATTTCGGCATGACCTCGGCGGTAGGGCTGGTCCAGTCGGTAGTGGGGCTGGTGCTGGTAACCCTGGCCAATCTTGCGGTTCGCAAAATCTCCCCGGAAAACAGCATGTTTTAATGAAAGGATGATTGCCTTGGTTCGAAACACAAAGTTTAAAGACTTCTACAAGCTTTGGATTTATCTGTTCTTCTTTCTGGCCTGCCTGGCCTTTATTCTGCCCATGATCCTGGTGGTTTCGGTTTCTTTTTCTAGCGAGCGGGCCATTGTCGGTGCCAACGCGGGCTACAGCCTCTTTCCCAGGGAGATTTCCCTGGAGGCCTACAGAATGGCCTTTGCCAACCCTGAAACCGTCATTAACGCTTATATGGTGACAGCCGGCCAGTCCTTTTTGGGAACGCTTCTTTCCTGCGTGGTCATGGGTATGGTGGCTTATCCTCTCTCCAGAAGCCAGTTTGCTTATAAGGGCGTTATCACCTTTATTATATTTTTCACTATGCTGTTTGGAGGCGGCCTCATTCCCACCTACATCATCTACACCCAGTGGTACAAATTAGGCGATAGTTTTTGGGTATACATCCTTCCCGGTCTTGCGGGAGGCGCGTGGAATACGCTCATTGTAAGGACCTTTTTTAAAAGCCTGCCGGAAGCGCTTTTTGAATCGGCTAAAATCGACGGCGCCGGAGAGCTGCGCATTTTCTTCAAAATCGCCGTTCCCCTTTCCAAGCCGGTTTTTGCTACAGTAGGTTTTATGATGCTGGTCACCAGGTGGAACGACTGGAACACCTCCCTTGTTTATATACGCAGCCAAAACCTTTATACCCTTCAGTACCTGCTTCAGCGCATATTAAACGAAGCCCAGTTTCTCAATGCCCTTATGACCAACCCTATACCCGGAATCGACACCTCCCAGTTCCAGCTTCCTGCCGAAACGCTGCGTTATGCGATCTGCGTTATAGCGGCAGGGCCTATGATTGTGATTTTCCCCTTCTTCCAGAAATATTTCAGCAAGGGAATGACTGTCGGTGCCGTTAAAGGCTGATTTAAGCTGTCTTCGGCAGTGGGCCGGAACTTTTGTCCATTAAAAAAATCATGTTTCCGGCATACGCCGTTTGAATTAAATGAATTAAGGAGGATTACTATGAAAAAAGGCTACTCGCTATCGGCTCTCGCTTTGTCCGTGTTTCTGGCTGTCGGTGCCTTAAGCGGCTGCGGCCAGACCGGAACACCCTCAGGCTCAAGCTCAAGCCCTAGTCCTTCGGGAGGAGGGCAAGCAGCTACCGCCACCCCCGATACGCTTGAACCCGTCACCCTGAATTATTGGATTTACAATCCGGCCAAGCAGAAGGATTCGGACAAGGTATGGGCCGAATTCAACAAGGAGATCCAGAAGAACCTTCCCAATACCACTGTGGAATTTACGGTGATAACCCACAGCGAATATGCTGAAAAATGGGCTAAAGCCATGGCGGCACAAGAAAGCATCGATATTGCCTGGCTGGGCTGGATACTCACCATTGCCGACGAGGTAAACAAGGGTTCCCTCATGGCTCTGGATGATCTTTTGGATACCTATGGCACTGGTATTAAGGATAGCCTGGGTGAAACCATCATCGACATCCACCGGCAGCAGGACGGAAAAATTTATCAAATTCCTGCATGGCAGGGTATGGTAGGCAATCGCTCCTCCTTCCGCTTTCCAAAGGAAATCATTGATAATACCGTGGGAGTAAGCTACATCCAGGAGCTTCAGGATATCTGCTACGCCAACTACCGCATTCCCACCGCTGAAGCCAAATCCAAGGTTTATGACAAGATAGAGGAATACCTGGCAGCCATTAAAGATGCCGGCATGCTGGAAAAGGGCTATCCGCCCAGCGTTATTGACAACTGGTACCTACCCAAGGGAATCACAAAGATATCCAATTTTTCCTATGTCGCCTATGACGACGCTACCTTTACTGTGAAATCCTATTATGAGTCGGATCTTATGAAGATGCATTACGGTTATATGGCTGACTGGTTCCAGAAGGGCTACATACGCTCCGACGCTGCCAGCCTTGAAAAACTGGCTGTTACATGGTCGACAGATAAAACATGGAAAAACGGTTATATTCTAGATGCCCATAATGGCTTTACCGATGATGTTGCCAAGACCGAAAGCGTCCGCATGGGCTTCGATCTCTATACTGCCTTCACCAACCCGGATTGCGAATATGTTCTCGGAACAGCAACCGGTACGGGTATTCCTAAAACCTCCAAAAACCCTGAACGGGCTATGATGCTTATGGATCTTCTGGTACGTGATGAAGGTGCCAAAGCTTATCAGACTTATGTTTATGGCCTGGAGGGCGAGCATTGGACGGATAATGGAGATGGAACCGTCACCACACTGGGCGGAAGCGGTCAGGCTACGGCTGACTGGCCTTACGGAGGCCTCAAATGGGTTTTGGGCACCTGCCTCAATTCACTGGTTACACAAGGTGATACCGCAGGCTACTATGAAGAGCTAAAGGAGCAGGAAGCTTCAGCTTATGTTCCTCCCCTTCTGGCTTTTAAGTTTGACAACAGCAATGTGCAGACCGAGCAGGCTCAGCTGCAGGCAGTTGAGAAGGAATACGAGGATATGCTGAAAAGAGGCTATCTGGGAAACAACTGGGAAACCAAATACAACGAGTTTGTAGCCAAGCTGAAGGCTGCGGGACTGGAAACCTTCATGGCTGAAGTACAGCGGCAGGTAACCGATTTCGTACAGAAAAACAACAGCGAATGGTAACTGTTATAATCCAATAGAAGGCTAACGCCTCCTAACCGGATAGGTGGAGGGCCTTCACCCCCCAGTTCCTTGTCCCTACGGGCATACCTATGTGAAAAGCCGACTTTACAGTCGGCTTTTCCTGTTATATGCTTCTTTTTCAGTTCCCTTTATCGTCTTTTTTTCCGATTTAGCCCCCCGAGTCAATCTATAATCGGGTGTTTGAACAGTCATTCAGATATTACTTGCATAAAGGCGGGTAAGCACTTCGATATGCTTTTCCTCATCGAGAATAATCCTTCTGAAGAGATTTCGGATGCTTTCATCATCAATCTGTTTGATTAACCTTGTATAATGGGCAATGGCGTTTTTCTCTCCCTGAAT
>JAFADM010000192.1 GCA_023424865.1 Bacillota bacterium
AAAAAGCCGATATGACAAGGTAAGAAACGTGGCGATGTTTGCCATGCTTCCGCTTTACTCTGTCCTTTTGCCTGAGAGATACATTGTTCTTGCTGCTTATGCCGCTTTACAGCCTTTCAGCAGCCCGAAAACTTGCCCCTTCGGCGCCTTCATCGGTCTCTCCAGAGATCCGTCGGGCTAAGGTCGGTTTACCTGTGGGCATCACCCCTTCGGTGGGCCTGTGCCAAAATGCACATGCCGCTCTCCCTGAGCCGTCATCCGGTACTATGAGCCGGTTAAACAGTATTTACTTCTGTTTAAACCTATCCTATTTTAATATGATTATACTCTTAACACCCTATTTGTCAAGGAAAAGTGCAGGATCTTAATTCCCTTGCTTCATCTTCTGTATATGCTCATACACTGCATTTCCGCTTTTATCGGACAAAAGTACGGCAGCATTATTCTCGTGAAATATAATAACACTGGGATAAAAATAAAACTTCTGTCTATTTGGAAGCACCACTTCAATGGTTTCGCTGGTTGCATTGGAGGGGTGATTAAGAGCGTAATACGCCTCGATGCTCATGGCCCTTCCGTACTTCAAAGCCCAATAGCAGGCCGACACACCGCTTTTTCCATTAATGAAATACATGTGGCCTTCCCGGTAGTCCTCACCAAACTCACCGGCATCCAGGTATTTCTTTAATAGCGCTGCCGTCTCCTGCTGGAATTTGTCTTCCGAAGATAAGAGAAGGGTTCTGTCCAACAGGATGCCCAGCATTAATATCAGAACAGACAGAAGCACCAAAAGAATTCTTCTTTTACCCTGCATAGCTCTCACCACGCTTTTATGCTCTTCCATTTATAATTTGAAAACCAGGATACTGCGGAATAAGGTTTACACCAAATTACAATTGAAGTTTATATTCCGATTACTATGTATGCTCAGAATAGCACAAAGGTGCTCCACACGTCACCGGTAAAGCGCGCTGGTATCATAAAGCAGAAGGTATTCCGGGTTTTTTGCCTCTGCCTTGAATATAAGATAAAGCTGCTCCCCGCCCTCCGGTGCAAAAGCCAAACCCGTGAGCCGGGACAGATCATGCCCGCTTATGGCCAGCACCATCTCCTCCCTGTAGGTATCAACGGAAAACAAGCGAATACCTGATTTCTCCTTTATGGCAATAAACCGGCTGTCCTCTGAAAAGGCTGCCAGAAGAGGTTCGTCGGGACTATCCCATTTCCCTTGTATTTGGGTGAGATTTTGGGGGTTCACGTCATAAACGGTATAACCGGGACCATTGCCGCCTTCGGTGATATAAGAAAGGTGCCTTCCGTCTCCGGAAAGAGTCATATCTACTCCATTAAAGCCCAAATCCTCCACTGTTTGAAGCTTTGAGAAGCTGTTTGAATACAGGGAATAAGACAGTGTGACAAGGGTGCCGCTGTTCCCCGGGCCGCTGCTTCCCAGAAGGAGAATACCATCGGAAGGGATATGTGAAATAAATCCAAATTGACTATCCATTTTCAGGGAGGACAGTTCCTTCTTATGGGCAAAATCCAGGGCCACCACTTCAAAGGTATCTTTCCCCTTTACAATGGCAAAGACCAGTCCCCCTTTACCATAGCACACAGCCACCGGGGTCCGGGTAAGCCCCATATATTCTGCCTTATTGGTCTTTAGATCAATTTGTACAAGGGAAGGGCTTTCCTTCATGGCTGCTATAAGGTAACTCCCGTCATCCTTAAGGTCCATGGAGGCAATTCCGTCTATCAGGCTGAAGGAGCCAAGCTCCGCACTCTGCTTCGGGCTATAATGCTTTATGGTCTTTATTCCGTCGTAAATAAAAAGGGTGCCGTCAGAGGCTGTCAGAGTTTTCTCGCCGCCAAAGCCTGCTGCCGTCAGGTAAGCCGGGCTGGACGCTCCCGAAGAGGAGCCTCCTGTGGTGTACTTATCCTGGAGATAGCGGATAACATTCAAATCTGAAACGCTGTCAAACACATTGTGGGTATCGCTTATAATTATAAGTCCTTCGCGGTAGAGCACGTTTTTTCCCAGTGCTTCCGAGAAAAGCCTTAAAGGCACAAAGGTTCTGTCATAGGCTGAATAGATCGCTTCTTCAGCAGTGAGCATCTGGCCGTTTTTTGTGATGGCTTTGCTTCCGGCCTTCATGGACAGAAGGATATTGCCATGGGAGACGGTAATCTCTCCCGTATTGGCGTTATAGCCCACCGCCGCTCCAAAGCCTTCCGCAACAAAGCGAAGGGGCACCATAGTAGTTTTCCCTACTGTGACGGGCGTAACCCAGAGCTTGTCCCCATCCACTGCCACTGGCCTGCCGTTTACATAAGCCCGGCTGTTGTTCAGCATAAGCACCACGGTTCTTTGCAGGCGTTTGCTTATAGCCTCCGTTTCAGCCTGGGTATCCGCTTGCGCGTTTACAGGTGCCAGCAGCAATAGCAAAACCGGTATAAGAATAAGGCAGCTTATTTGCATTTTTCTCCCCAATGAATACACCTCCCGCTTTCTATCAGCCGAATAAAGCCTCCACAAAGCTTTCCGGGTTAAAGGGCTGCAAATCGTCCATTTGCTCCCCTACCCCAATAAATTTGACGGGCACATCCAGCTCGGATTTGATGGACACCACAATGCCTCCCTTTGCTGTACCGTCAAGCTTTGTAAGGACAAGCCCAGTAAGCTCTGAAACCTCGGAAAAGGTTTTGGCCTGAGAAACAGCGTTTTGACCGGTTGTGGCATCCAGAACCAAAAGAGTTTCAAGATCCGCATCGGGAAGCTCCCGCTTAATAATACGGAAGATTTTTTTAAGCTCCTCCATAAGGTTTTTCTTTGTATGAAGCCGCCCTGCCGTATCGCAGATAAGCACATCGGCTCCTTTTGAGCGGCAATGCTGCACCGCATCATATATAACTGCAGAGGGATCTGCGCCTTCCGCGTGCTTGACAATTTCCACCCCTGCCCTTTTTGTCCATATTTCCAGCTGATCAATGGCAGCGGCCCGGAAGGTGTCGGCAGCAGCTACAATAACCTTCTTGCCCTGCTCCTTAAGTTCATGGGATATTTTCCCTATAGAGGTTGTTTTACCCACTCCGTTGACACCGATGATTACGATAACCGATGGCCTTGTTGCAAGCTTTAATCCCGCCTTGTCCTTTCCTGCTCTCAACCGCTCCGCCACAATGGCTTTAATGGCTTCCCTGACCCCGCGGGCATCGGTGATTTTTTCCTTTTTAATCTTTTCCTTAAGCTCGTTGATAATTGAAAGAGAGGTTTCCATACCTATATCGGAAGTAATGAGTATTTCCTCCAGTTCCTCAAAAAGCTCCTCGTCAATTTTACCGAAGCTTACCAGCACCTGATCAATGCGGTGGGTGATGGATTCCCTCGTTTTTTTAAGTCCATCCTTTAATTTATCAAAAAGGCCCATTCCTAGTCTCCTTTCAATTGGGGGAAATGCTGTGTTGCCGTTTACTCCCCCGATGCTCTCATTTAAAGCGGCAAAGGCTTTGTATTAATCTGCCGCGCTGCAGTACAGGTTTTTCCGTCCAGCACCCCAAGCGGCGGATATATCCGCTCATCCCGCGTTGTTGCGGAGGTTTTCCTCCAGGCGCATGGAAACCACCTTTGAAACACCATGCTCCTGCATGGTCACGCCGTACAGGGTGTCGGCCGCCTCCATGGTGCCCTTGCGGTGAGTAATGGCTATAAACTGCACCTTATCTGTAAATTTTCCGATATAATCGGCGAATTTATACACATTGGCATCGTCAAGGGATGCCTCAATTTCGTCAAGAATGTAAAAGGGTGCCGGACGCATCCTAAGGATGGCAAATATAAGGGCAATGGCCACCATGGCTCTTTCTCCGCCGGATAAAAGCATCATGTTCTGGAGCTTTTTGCCCGGAGGCTGGACTATGATATCAATGCCGCTGTCCAGAACGTTTTCCCCATCCGACAGCTGCACCTCGGCAAAGCCTCCTTCAAAGAGTTCCTTAAACACACTGCTGAAATTCCTGTTAATAATCTCAAACTGTTCCACGAACTGCTTTTTCATAACAAGGGTAATGTCATGAATAACCCGGCTCAGCTTCTCCCCTGCCTGGACCAGATCGTCATACTGGGTTTTCATAAAGCCATGACGCTCACGGGTACGGGCATAATCTTCTATTGCAGCCACATTGACGGTACCTAATGCCCGGATGCGGCTTTTTAAATCATTAATCCGGCTCTGGACAGCCTTCGGGTTTTCCACAGGACTGCGAAGCTCCTGGGCGGTTCCGTAGGTCAGGCTGTATTCATCCCAAAGCTTGTTCTGAACTGTTTCCAGCTCAGCTTCCATCTTGGCCTGCCTGGCCTCCAGCCTGCCCTGCTCTTCCTGGAGAGCCAGTATGGCTTCATTATGCTCGGTCACCTTTTCCAGCATACCTGAAAGCTCTTCTTCCAGAAGCTTCAGCTCCTCCGACAAGCCTTCAAATTTAAGGGCCTTCCCCGTCTTTTCCTCATTAAGGCGCTCTATCCGGCCCTTAAAGCCCTCGATTTCCGCTTTAAGCTCCTCAATGCGCTTCAGGTTTCGCTTCCGATCATCCTCCCGGCGGGCCATATTTCCCTCAATGCCATTTTTCTCTTCTTCCATGTGCTGAAGCTGTTCTTCCACATTGTTTCGGCTTTCCAGCACGGAATTGACAGAAACCCGGTAATCGTTGATTTCGCCATGGAGAATGTCTCTTTTCTCCTGCTCGCCCTTGTTTCTGGACTGATGCTCCGAAATAAGAGCCTTAAGCTCCTGGATAGCCGTTTCCAGAGCCTGGGTACGGACGGACTCCTCCCCGCTTTCGGCTTTTACGCCTTCCATCTGGCCCAAAAGCTCTTCATCCTGCTGCCGCAGCATTTCGGTGCGGGCTATAATTTTCTTTATGGTTTCATTTACCCGGATAAGCTGGCTCTCATCTCTAAGCCGCACCAGCTCCTGCTCGGACAGAATTTTACGGTGGTTCTCCGCTTCCTGGGCATGGCTTTTAAGCTCCTGCTCCTTTGCGGCAAGCCGGGCCTCAAGCTCCTTCAAGCGGACCTCCGACCGGCGAAGGCCCGCGGCCAGCTCCTCAATCATACGCTGACGGCCGATTAAGCTGGAGGATTTCTGGTTGGTACTTCCGCCCGACATGGAGCCGCCGGGATTTAAAAGCTCGCCGTCCAGAGTGACAATGCGAAAGGCGTAGTCAAAGCGCCGGGCCATGGCAATGGCGGAATCCATGGTATCGGCTACCACCGTCCGTCCAAGAAGGTTTGACACAACGCCTGAAAAGGTGCCCTCACACTCCACCATGTCGCTTGCCAGCCCCTCAAAGCCTGTCATAGACCTGGCTCCGTTTAACAAATAGGGCTCCAGATTTCTGGCCTTAACAGAGGAAACCGGAAGGAAGGTGGCCCGGCCCAAACGGTTGCTTTTTAAATAGTCAATGGCGCGTTTAGCACTGTATTCATCGTCGGTGACAATGTTTTGAAGCGCTCCGCCAAGAGCGATTTCAACAGCTGTCTCATATTTGGCCCCCACCCTTATAAGCTGAGCCAGCGGGCCATAGATACCTGTTCCCAGACTTTTTCCGGAGCCTGCCGCCTGCATGACGGCCTTGACGCTGTGACTGTAGCCCTCAAGGCTCTGCTCCATATCCTTTAAAACACGGTGCCTGGACTCCTGGGCGTGAATATCCCTTCTGGCCCCATCGGCTTCCCGCCGGATCTCTTCAAGGCTGCTTCTATCTTCCTTAAGCTGCTGCTCCCTTTCCTCAATGGCTTCCTTGGTTTTGCGGATTTGCTCCCGGGTTTTACGAAGGGCGGCATCCAGGTCCTCCTTTTGCATATTCTCCCGGTCCTTTTCAAGGATGGACTGGCGGATTTCATCCCCTATGCGCCCTTTCAGCCTTTTAAAGTTTTCAAGGTCGTTTTTAAGATTGTTGAGACGGATCCTGGAATCGGACAGGCTATCCTGCTTGTCCATTACCTGGCTTTTGGCCTCCTCCACCGCCCGTTCGCCCTCGTCCAGCTTGGCCACAATGGCTGCCAGCTCGTCCTCCGCTTCCTTTAAAAGGCCCTGGAAGTGCTGCCCGTCCCTGTCCAGCTGTACCAGGCGTTTTTTCTTTTTCTCTGTTTCAGCCAGAATTTGGCTCAGGCGCTCCTGGATAACGCCAATATCCTCACCATAGGTTTTGTTATTGGCTTCAAGATGGCTGATTTTCTCTTCGCTTAAACGAATGCTGCTTTCCTGTCTTCCGATTTCGCCGTCCAGGGCATGAAGCTGGCTTCTTAAGGCATCCAGCTCCGCTTTGAGCTTTTCCAGCCGATCGTTTTTGTTTCGGTTAATATTTTTTATATTTTCAATTCTTCGGTTTTCTTCTTCAATTTGTTCCCGGATACCGCCTACCTGGCCCTTAATCTCGTCCATACGCAGCTTGAGCTTGTCCACCGTATCCATAAAGAGGCTGACCTCCAGCCCTTTGAGCTCATTGCTGTAATCGAGAAACAGTCTTGCGGTTTCCGCCTGCCTGGCAAGGGGTTCAAGCTGGTTTTCCAGCTCGGTCAGAATATCCTTGATGCGCTCCAGGTTCTGACTGGTGTTTTCCAGCTTGCGTTCGGCCTCCCGCTTCCTGGCCTTATACTTTGTAATACCCGCGGCTTCCTCAAAAACCAGGCGGCGTTCGTCGGAGCGTGTGCTTAAAATTTCGTCAATTCGGCCCTGGCCGATAATGGAGTAGCCCTCCCGGCCCACACCCGTATTCATGAACAGCTCCTGAATGTCTTTTAAGCGGCACTGGGTTTTATTGAGGTAATATTCGCTTTCACCGGATCGGTACATGCGGCGGCCAACAGCCACTTCCTCATAGTCCACGGGAAGCGCCCGGTCCGAATTGTCAAGAGTAATGGTGACGGAAGCAAAGCCCACAGGCTTGCGCTGCTGGGTTCCCGCAAAAATAACGTCTTCCATTTTACCGCCGCGAAGGGTCTTGGCGCTTTGCTCACCCAGAACCCAGCGCACCGCGTCGGCAATATTGCTTTTTCCGCTGCCGTTGGGCCCTACCACGGAGGTAAGACCGTTATTGAAATGCAGCGTTATTTTTTCAGCAAAGGATTTAAAGCCTTGTATCTCAA
>JAFADM010000209.1 GCA_023424865.1 Bacillota bacterium
AAAAAGAACGGTACGGCTTGTTACTTTTCCATCAAAGTAGATATTCGCTTTTTTCACAATTGTAACATTTTCAAATTTACTCATTTCCTGCTCCTTCTTAAGCCAGCGCATTTACGAAAGCTCCAAATGTATTAAACTGTATTCATTTGATTCGGAATTTTGAAAGAAATTCCGGGTCAAAGCCGTGTATACTGAATTTTGCTCTTGGTATAAATATACACTAACCTATAACCAAGTAATTTACAAGTATGGGGAAGTTCCGCCCCTTCCCAAACAGGGTTAGCGTAAATTAGGAGTTTCAGGTTTATAGGCTTCACTTGCGGGACTGTCCTTTATGACCAGAATATACTGGTTCTTTTGAGCTTCCCCGTTTTCAACAAAAGGGCTTTCCTCCCTGTCCAGCCGGTAAAGCATAACGTTTCCCGAAGCCTTTTCCGAGGCTTTGACCAGGGCTGTTCCGGCTTCCAATGAGGTCTCCTTGCTCTTGCCGCTCTGGGAGTCCCGGTAGAAGCAATTAATATACGCTGTGGTGAGAACCGCTATTTTGCCTTTTCCTGTCTCCCATTCCCTGTTCAGGTATTGGGCCAGGGTATACTCCGGGTCTTTTCCTTCATAAGTCAGTGCCGTATGGAAGGAGCCGAAAATACCCATGCCTTTTTCAACTCCATACTCTTCATACCGTGCTTTAAAATTGTCTATGAGATAGTCCTCCCTCAGCGTATTGAACTGCTTGGATTCATAGCATTTAAGCCCCTGCTCAATGCTCTCTGCAGCCTTTTCGAAATTATCAAAGCTTTCACCAAGATAGCCTCGGAAAGCCTGCTCATTATCGGCAAAGCTTTTTAATAAGGTATCCAGCTTTACAGCAGGGTACTTGTTATTGTTTTTAAGGGGTTCAAAGGTCTCAATGGCCTCGGCAATTTCCGAAGGAGCCTTAGTATCGGGCAAAAGCGTATAAAGATAATAACAGCCGGTGTCCGCCTGATGCTGAATATCCACTCCTGCAAATTTTATTTGTTCATCCTCGGGAAGCGTTAGATTGTATTCATAGACGCCTTTATAGAAATCGTAGCTGTCCTGGTTGTAGGAAAAAGTACCTGCCAGGCCTGACAGTATTTTGTCAATGTAAAGCGTATCCCCTGTTTCAAGATAGAGATTGGCAAGCTGAGCGTCACAATAGCCTGTCTCAATAAAAATGTAACGAATGTTCTGAGTGCGGTTAAAATACTTAACCAGGTAAAGCTGTGCGTCAAGATTGTAGGCAATGGCGTGGCTCTCACCAATAAGGTAAAGGGAATAAGCGTCAAAGCCGGTATCCTTGCCCGCAAGGCTGTCGGTCCCGCCTGCCGTATCCAGCTCCATCCGGTTTTCGTCAAGATATTTCACAGCCCTGGCATCCTTGCCTCCGTTAATAAGAGGAAGAGTGGGATCCCAATCGGCAGAGCAGCCCCACAGAAGGAGAATTTGCGCCAGGACAAGAAGTCCGGCCAGTCCCTTTTTTATCTTTTTGTTCGCTTTCACGGTATACCTCCTAAAGCACCGGACTCTCATTTATTTCAAGTCCTAAGCTTCCTTTGGGTATACGTGCCGAAATAAAAAAAGTATGACTCTATTCCTTCAAAAATCGCATTTGAAATTGCTTGGGCGATACCCCCTTATAAAGCCTGAACTGCCTTATAAAGTAACTGGAGGTGGAAAAGCCCACCGCAAGAGCGATTTCAGTTATATTCCCGTTGGATGTGCCTAAAAGCTTCTCCGCTTTCGAGATTCTTACGAAATTTAAATAATCCTTAAAGCTCTTTTTCATAATGCGCATAAAGGTACGGGAAAAGTAGCTGTAGCTCATATGGCATTTTTCAGCCATGGCCCTGGCTGTAATATCCTCCTGGTAATGAGTGTTGATATAGTCAAAGACATCACTGAGCCGCCGGGTCATTTCCGGACTGATGTCGGGATGGATATTGAGATCCTCGTTTTGGGCATTCCATTTACGAAGGATGAAAAGGAAGAGGTTAAAAATATTGGCCCGAATGGCAAGCTCATAGCCGTATTTCTTTTCAATACTTTCACGGTAAATGGCTTCAATAAGCCGCGGGATAACGGTTTTTTCTATTTCTTCCTTCTTAAATATTTTTTGATGAACCGATTCCTTTAATATAAAGGGCATGACATATTTGATTTCAAAGAAAGACTGGGAGGTTGTATAAAGCATGTCCGGCTTGAATTTGAGAACCATATACTGGTTCAGCCCTTCCGAGAGGGCAATAATATTATGTATCTCATTGGAGTTAATGAGAACCATGTCCCCTTCGCTGTAGTAATACTCCTTGTTGTTAAGCAAAATCCGGTATTTTCCCTTTAAAGCGTACAGGATTTCGATAAAGTCGTGGATATGGGCAGATGCCGTGGTTTTGGCATCCCAGGCCTCCTGAATGTGCGCGCTGAATTGGAGGGGCATTTCCTTTAGTGAATGTTCCTTCTCAACATAGTAGACTTGATCCATCTCAATCCTCCATGACAAAGAATTGCTATATTTTCATGAATTCATTATATCCTGCACACTGTTCCTATGCTATATTTTTTTCGGATAAACCGGATTGAAAAGCGAAAATGCCCATTCGGCTATCCTAAATAAGGGCATGCCTCAGGGATGCCTCAAAACAAAAAAGGGGAGAATAAAATGAGCAAAACAGTGAAAGTCGGCATTATCGGATGCGGAGGAATCGCCAACGGGAAGCACATGCCCTCTTTGAGCAAGGTGCCCGAGGTTAAAATGGTAGCCTTTTGCGATATTATTGAGGAAAAGGCCGTTGCCGCAAAGGAAAAGTTCGGCACACCCGATGCCAAAGTCTATACCGATTACAAGGAGCTTTTAAAGGATGCCTCCATCGATGTGATTCATGTATGCACACCCAACCGCTCCCATGCGCCTATCTCCATCGATTCCCTCTATGCCGGAAAGCATGTTATGTGTGAAAAGCCCATGGCAAAAACCGCCGCTGACGCAAGGCTCATGGTGGAGGCTGCAAAGAAATCCGGCAAGAAGCTTACCGTTGGCTATCAGCACCGTCATAAGCCTGAGGCCAATTACCTTAAAAGCGTTATTGACCGGGGCGATCTGGGTGAAATCTACTTTGCCAGAGCTTACGCCATCCGCAGAAGAGGCACTCCCAACTGGGGCGTTTTCTTAAATGAATTTGAACAGGGCGGCGGGCCCCTTATCGATATCGGTACCCATTCCCTGGACATTACCCTTTACCTTATGAATAATTACGAACCCAAAATGGTTGTGGGCACCAAATACAAAAAGGTCAACAATCCGGAGTGCGGCAATCCCTGGGGCGGCTGGGCTCCCGGCGCAAACACCCTGGAGGATTCGGCCTTTGGCTTTATCGTCATGAAAAACGGCGCTACCATTATTCTTGAGTCCAGTTGGGCTTTAAACACTTGTGAGCCTATTCCTGAAGGCAGCACTGTTCTTTGCGGCACCGACGCAGGCGCTCAAATTAAAAAGGGTGTTACCATTAATAAAGCAGAATTTGACCGCCTTATTGAAATCAAGCCCGAACTGGGAAGCGGCGGCGTAGCCTTCTACGATGGCGCCTCCATGAGTCCTGCGGACCTTGAGGCAAGGCGCTGGATAGATGCGGTATTAAACGATTCTGAGCCTATTGTGAAGCCGGAGCAGGCCTGCGTGGTATCGGAAATTCTGGAAGCTATTTATACCTCCGCTCAGACAGGCCAGCCCGTGTACTTCGATTGATTAAATTCTATTTGAGTATTTGAGTTAACGAGGTGAAACCATGAATGTTGCCATTATAAGCTTTTGGCATGTCCATGCCGAAGGCTATACCAAGGAAGTTATTGAGAAAACAAGCAGCCAGGTCACCGCTCTCTGGGATGAGGATCCGGTGAGGGGAAAGAAATACGCCGGCCAATTCGGGGTAAAGTATTTTGCCGATTATGAGGAGCTTTTAAAGGATGCCTCCACTGAAGGGGTCGTGGTAAACACCGCCACCTCCGAGCATAAGGAGATTATCCTAAAGGCCATAAAAGCGGGTAAAAAGGTGTTCAGTGAAAAGGTACTGGCTCTCACTCTGACCGACTGCCTGGAGATAAAGGAAGCCCTGGCAGAGAAAAACACGGACATCACCCTGTCCCTGGTGAAAAAGTGCGACAGCTCCTTCCTCTTTGCCAAGCAAATGGTGGAAAGCGGCGCATTGGGACGCATCACCTATACAAGAATGCGCAATGTCCATAACGGAAGCATCGGCAATTGGCTGCCCGCCCATTTTTACAATCGGGAGCAATGCGGCGGCGGCGCCATGATTGATCTTGGCGCTCATCCCATGTATCTGTTAAACTGGCTCCTGGGCGATCCTAAGACGGTTCAGTCCACCTTTACCGACATTACGGGCCACGGTGTTGAGGACAACGCTGTTTCTGTCATTGAATTTGAAAACGGGGCTATCGGGGTATCGGAAACGGGCTTTGTTTCCCTTTACACCCCCACTACCCTGGAAATAAGCGGAACAAAGGGGACCCTTCTTGTTCGCGGACAGGTAAGCTATGCCACCCAGGAAACGGAAGGAAAATGGGTCACTCCCGAAAGCCTTCCTGAGCCTTCTCCCTCGCCTCTGAAGCAATGGGCCGACAATAACGGTGTCAGCGGCAGCGAATTCGGTATTGAAGCCTCCATTACCCTTACAAGGCTTATGGAAGCCGCCTACAAATCCAGCCGGAGCGGCAAAAAGGAAGCCGTGTGACATAAGCGGGGCTATGGCAGTACGACATAAGACAGTATAAGAAAACTCAATTGCTTACGGGCAGCTGCCAAGTGAAATGTCTAAAACAAGCGTATCGTTGACAATGGCGATACGCTTGCTTTTTATTTGTAGCCATTTGGTAAGCAAATCTGGCTAAAAGCTCGGGGGCTTCGAGCCCCCGAGCTTTTGATTTGACAAAAAGGCACTTGACCAAGGCATGGAAAGGTGGTATATTCATTAAATAAATATTCAATGAATATAATTTCATCAAATTAGGTGTGTAAAAATGACCACAAGAAAAGAGCAAAAAGAACAACGACGGCAGGATATTCTAAAGGCTGGATTGAGTATCTTTATCCGTAAAGGGTATGAAGCAACAAAAATAGCTGATATTGCAGAAAAGACAGAAATGAGTGTTGGATTGCTGTATCATTACTTTGGGTCAGTTGAGCTTTTACATGAGGAACTAATTAACATTGGACTGTCCGGTCGTACAGGGCAATATTTTCCTCAATACGACGACCCTCTCGATTATTTTTTGAAAGCGGCAAAACACATCTTTAATATGGCAAAGGCCGACCACTATACCGCTGAATTATTTGTGCTGATGAACCAGGCGCAACGTAATCCCAATCTATCCAATAACATAAAAGATAAACTCGAGCAAAACAATGTCATTGTGAAGTCAATTAACCTCATTGAGGAAGGTCAGCATCAAGGAAGCATCCGCAATGGAAATCCTATGGCTTTAGCATTGTCGTTCTGGCTCTCCATACAAGCGTATATGGAAATGATTGCTCTTAATCCTCATACGCCTTATCCGGAACCCCATTGGTTTGTTGATTTATTAAAGGTCGGTAATGACCGGCAAAACTAAAAAACATTTCGGGGAGTGAACAATATGTTTCTTAAAAAAACCAATTATAGCAGAAAAGCTCTGCTTAATAAAACCGTCCTGATAACAGGCGGCGGCGGTGGAATAGGCTATGAAGCCTCCCGCGCATTTTCCTATATGGGAGCTAACGTAATCATTGCAGAAATAAAC
>JAFADM010000242.1 GCA_023424865.1 Bacillota bacterium
GGAAGGGTGGTGTAAAAAAGCTTTCTGGCCGGACTGTCGGGAATGAGGAAAATATAGGGCTTGCTCAGCTCCTGGCCAAGCCTTCCCTGCATTTGAAACAACAAAAGCATGTAGACGCTGAAGGCCAGAATAATAATCAGGTTCATGGCACCTGCCTCATCGGGCATAACAAGTTTAAAGATGATAGCCGACAGGATAATGGTAATGGACGTCCTGTCCAGAAACAGGAAAAAGGATGTTTTTCGTAGCTCCAGTATTTGTTTGGAGAAGAGAACACGGGCGCCTGTTCCATTGAGCTTCTGCTTGATATTGCTCTTAATCTTGGTGTTAAGCCCCATGGTATTGCCTTCTTTTTTGGCCTTAAGCACAGTTTCCGCATACTCCGTGGCTTCCAGAACATCCTCGTAATAATCCACCTTCATGCGAAGGAATGAAATAAGAAGTCCCACAATCACAAGGAGCATGGCTGAAAGACCAAAGACAGCAGGAAAGGTAAAGCCGGTCACTCCGGCAGAGGCAATAGAGGCAGTCCAGCCGATAAGAGGAAAGTATTGAGCGGCAGGGCTTCCAAACACCTCTTGAAGGGCAACGGCAAACTGGCCCGAGGCCGACAGTCGCAGAATAAAAACAAGTACTGCGGCCAGTGCAATAATATCAAGCACGCGTTTTGCCCAAACCTTCCGAACCTTTACCTTGGCGGTCCAGGAGTAAATGTCGATGCTAATGAGGGGAAAGGCCAGAGAATACATGACCACCGCCAGCAGAACCATCCAGACGCCGTAATCGTTTATCAAAAAGTTGTTTTTCAAATTTGGAATTTGGGCCAGAGCAAGGTAAATAAAAAGAAAGGTGCCGCCAAGCTGCTTTAAAAAGCCGTAAAGCAGCACATGATTGCTTTTAAGCGGAGAAGGGAAAACCAGGTTAACATCCGCCATGCGAAAATAACTGCTGCCCTTGTCTATACCCATTTTCAGAGTAGAGTAATAAAGAACGCCGCTGGCCAGTACCATAATGGCTTTAAACATCTCCGGCGGATTTTGATTAACAGATCCGCTGGGCATAAAAAACGCCAGTGCCAGGGAGCCTACGAGAAGAAGCAGTACAAAAAAATAACCAATCAAGACCAAGGGTTTTTTAAACGCACCCTTTACCAGGTTCTTCAAACTTTTTCGAATGAGGAAGAAAAGCGGACTCATGCCTCCTCCACCACCTTGTCGCTGTCGGTTACCTCAAAGAAGATTTGCTCCAAAGATTCATTACCCGCCTCAAGTTCATCACGGGTGCGGGACAGCACAATTTCACCCTTGTTCATAATAAGCGCTTTATCCCACATCTCGTCAATGCTGTCAATCATGTGAGTGCTTATTAAAAGTGCGCAGCCCTTTTCCTTCAGCTCCCCAAACATCTCCTTCAGGGTTTTTATGGCTTTGGGATCAAGCCCCACCATGGGCTCGTCAAACATCAGCATTTTAGGCTTTATAAGAAGGGCACAGCAGATACTTACCTTCTGCTGCATCCCCTTGGAAAGCTCCTTGCCCAGCTTGTTTTTCTTGTCGTCAAGCTCAAATCGCTCAAGCAAATGCTCAGCTTCCTTCTGCCAATCAGATAAGCTATAGGCTTTGGCAATAAATTCCAAATGCTCCCATACCGTTAAAGAATCATATAGAGCGGGTGCTTCCGGTATATAGCCAAAAGCTCTTTTGGCTTCCAGGCTTTTGTTATCGAATTTATCGATGGTTATCTGGCCTTCAAACCTTAAAAGCCCTGCAATGGATTTGATGGTGGTGCTTTTGCCTGCTCCGTTTGGTCCTAACAGCACGCCGATCTCTCCCTGATTTACTACAAAGGAAACATTGTTTACCGCTAATACCTTTTCGTATTTTTTTGAGAGCTTCTTTACCTCCAGCATAGGGACCCCCTTACACTTAGGGATCAGTCGGTTCTGATCCTTATCCGCAACATTTCTTATACTTCTTGCCGCTTCCGCAGGGGCAAGGGTCATTGCGTCCAACTTTGCTGCTTACAGCACGGTTGTCCTCGTGGAATTGCTTTTTAATTTCGGCCTTCTGTTCATTTGATAAGTGGCTGTTCCATTCCTCCAGGCCGTAAAGCCAGTCAGCCTTAGCATTCAGCATATTGTAATAGAGCTTTTCCTTATTGATATCAAGGGTAACATCACTATCCTCGGTAAGGCTGTCCAGGGCAAGCTCAGTATCTAAACTGGTGCTGATGCCATCCAGAAATCCCATAAAGGTCAGGGTGTCCATGGCATAAAATTCGGCCAGCTCGGAAATCTTTCCGCTTAAGGAAACATCCTCGGTTCCCAGAATACGCTGGTAGGCCTCCTTTTCCTTTTTCAGATAGTTTTCGAAAAACTCCTGGCTTTCGCCCTCCTGATTTTCCAGCCTTTTCTGCCATTCTGAAAATAAGCTCATGGGTGTATCTTCCTTTCGTTTTTGTTAACTTGAGGGACAGCTAAAGCTTTCAGCCGTCCTGAAAATGTTTATAAAGACTTTATCAAAAGTAAGTTTACATTCTCTCCGGGGCATTAATCCGGATAAGATCCAGGACATTGCGAATGACGGTGCGGGTTGAATCCACAAGAGCCAGACGCGCCAGCATGAGGGACTCCTCCTCCCCGCGAACCCGGCAGGCATTGTAGAAGCTGTGAAAGCTGGCTGCAACATCCATCACATAGCGGGTAATCCGGCTGGGTTCAAGGGTCTTGGCCGACAGCGCCACTTCCTCGGGATATTCGGCAAGCTTTCTTAAAAGCTCAATTTCCTCCGGAGCCTTAAGAAGACTAAAATTCAAGGGCTTGTCCTCGGAAAGAGTGACCCCCTCCTCCGAAAGCCTTCTTATGATGCTTGAAATGCGTGCGTGGGCATATTGGACGTAAAAAACCGGGTTGTCATTGGACTGGCTGACGGCCAAATCCAGATCAAAATCCAGATGGCTGCCAGAGGTCTTCAAATTAAAAATAAACCGGGCAGCGTCCTTACCCACCTCTTCAAGCAGGTCACCCAGGGATATGGCCTTGCCTGTCCTTTTGGACATGCGGGCAATTTCCCCGTTTCGGTAAAGCCGGACAAGCTGGAAAAGCACCACCTCAAAGCGATCCTTCGTAACTCCGAAGGGCTCCATGGCGGATTTCATCCTGGCAACATGGCCGTGGTGATCCGCACCCCAGAGGTCTATGGCCCAATCGAAGCCCCGGGTAATGAATTTATTTCTATGGTAGGCAATATCCGCTGCCATATAGGTAGGAACACCGTTATTTCTGACGAGAACCTCATCCTTTTCAAGTCCCAGCTTTTCGCCGGAAAGCCAGATGGCGCCTTCCTTTTCAATGGTATAGCCTTCCCTGGTCAAATAGGCGACGGCCTTATCCACCTCTCCGCTTTCGTGGAGGGATTTTTCGGAAAACCACACATCGTACCGGATACCGTAGGATGCCAGTATCTCCCTGATACGAGCCAGGTTTACCGGCAAGGCGTAGTCCACAAGAGCTTTTCTTCTCTCCTCTGAGGAAACATTTAAAAGACCTTCACCAAACTTCTCAGCAAAGGCACGGGCATGCTCCATGATGTCCTCGCCATGATACCCGTCCTCGGGAAAAGGTACCTGCTCCTCGCCCTTATAGTGCTGGAGATAACGTGCCTCCAGGGAAAGACCAAATTTCTCAATTTGGTTTCCCGCATCGTTAATGTAAAATTCCCTTGTGACCTCATAGCCCGCTTTGTCAAGCACGCTGGCAAGACAGTCCCCCAGAGCGCCGCCCCGGGCATTGCCCATGTGCAGAGGTCCCGTGGGGTTTGCGCTGACAAACTCCACGTTGACCTTTTTGCCCTGGCCCACATTAACTTCCCCATACCGCTCCTTTTTCTCACGGATGAGCACCAGAGCGTCATAGAGCCAGTCGGTGCGAAGGTAGAAGTTCAAAAAGCCAGGTCCGGCACATTCTGCCTTTTCGATATAGGTATCCGAAAAGTCCATGGCACCCATTAAAAGCTCGGCATTTTTTCTTGGCGGAAGGCGGGTAAGCTTGGCAGCCTGCATGGCCACATTGGTGGAAAAATCACCAAAGCCTCTTTCTCTTGGCACCTCAATGGCAATTTCGGGCCACTGAGCCGAGGGTATTTTTCCTTCCTTTTCCAGCTTTATAAAACCGTTCCTGACGGTCCGGTCAATTTGCTCGCGTACCTTTTCAAAAATGCTGTTCATGGGTGTAAATCCTTTCAATTTTTCTTTTCGCTCACATTAACCCGGATGGTGTTTCTGCCGCCGTAAATACGATTGTATTCCAGCACATAGTCCACATGAATTTCCCCGCCCGAGTCCCCCATTTCAATATCTACATTGCGGGCTGTTATTCCCAGCATCATATTGCCGTATTCCGTCTCATACCCTGTCAGGTGGGTTTTACCCACTTCAAAAAGCATCATGGAGCTGACATTGCCGTGACGGATAAGAGTCACCGATTCCTTTCCCACCTTCAAGGTGGTGGTGGTACCGTTAAGCCCTGTTATTTCACTTTCCTCGTAGCTGACAAGATACTCCTCGTTTTCCTTGGTCAGCTTGCCTTCCGTTATAAAGGACATTTTGTCAATTTCCCCGGATGCGTCGTCAATTGTGCTGTTTACAGTTATCATTACCTGTTTATCCAAATCCCCCGTCTCCTTTGTCTCCCTATATTGAAGATTATCTAAATGTCCGAGACATACACGCTTTTTTCTCTCTATCTATTTGTATTTTTTATTAGCTTTCCCCTGGGCTTTTCTTATTGTATACCAAAATCATTATCTTTCATAGGATTTACGTGAATCCTCATGCTTCTCATTGGCCAGCTCAAGAAGCCTTGTAATAAGCTGGGAATAGGGAATGCCGCTGGCCCCCCACAGCTTTGAATACATACTGATGCTTGTAAAGCCGGGCATGGTATTAAGCTCGTTGAGCACCACCCTGCCCGTTTTTCTTTCAATGAAAAAATCCACTCTGGAAAGGCCCGAACAGCCCAGCGCTTTAAAGGCTCTTACAGACATGTCCCTGACCGTTTCAATGACAGCCTGCTCTAATTGAGCCGGAATTATTATTTCCGATTTATTGTCGATATATTTGGCATTGTAATCGTAAAACTCATTGCAGGGCACAATTTCCCCCACGGTGGAGGCAATGGGATTGTCATTTCCCAGAACCGCGCATTCCACTTCTCTGCCATCAATAAACTCCTCTATGAGGATTTTACTGTCGTATTCGGCAGCAAAGCGGAGAGCTTCTGCCAGGTCCTCCTGTTTTTTCACCTTGCTTATACCCACGGAGGAACCTGCATTGGCGGGCTTGACGAAGCAGGGCCAGCCCAGCTCCTCATGGATGCGGCTTTGAATAACCTCCAGAGCGCCTTCTATTTCGTTTCGGGAAACCTTTATGTATCTGGCCTGTACAATGCCTGCATTGTTGAAGACCAGCTTTGAGAATTCCTTATCCATTCCCGCTGCCGAAGCCAGGATGCCGCAGCCCACATAAGGAATGTCGGCAAGCTGGAGAAGCCCCTGCACCGAACCGTCCTCTCCATTTGGCCCGTGGAGTACAGGAAAAACCACATCCACCGGACCATCCCCGTCAGTATCCCCACCGCAGACCATATCCAGGCAGGTGGCAGGCTTTGTTTTCTCGCCGGTAAGTGCCAGCGTTTTTTCACCGGAACTCAAAGCACTCCTTGCGATGTATTCCCAATCCCCGGAACCGATATGTGCAACGGGGCCGGAATAAGGCAGCCATTCCCCTTTTTTGGTTATACCAATCATCTTTATGTCAAACCGCTCGGGATCTACATTTTCAAGAACACACTGGGCAGATACTCTGGATATCTCATGCTCCGAGGACTGTCCTCCGAAAAGCACGGCCACTTTAATTTTATCGCTCAATGAACACAACTCCCCTCGCCTTATTCACATTTGATTTTACCCATTCCTGCCGCTCTGTTTGGACAATATGAGTAAAACCCTCCATTTGGCCTATGCGACATGATGCCGCCTGGCGGCGGTATGTTTCCCATTCAACCGAAGCACCGGCGAAGGGCAAAGCCCCCGTTTTATCATGCTGATTGCCTCGAAAATGGCCTACAGACAGTGTTTAAGGGGAGCATTTAGGCTCCCCTTAAGCATCGTACATAAATTATACCCTTTTGAACCCTATTATTCAAGCGGATCCTCCTCTTCCACCGAAGTTTCGGCGGAGTCACCACCCTCATCCGTCACAACATCCGTGTCTGTCGGGGCTCCTTCTTCAATGGTTACCGGAAGAAGTCCTCCGTCCTCCGGCCTGGCCATGCCCAGCTCCTTATTGACAACCGCGTCGTTTCTGGGGAAGTCGGCGTTAAGAGTGAGGTTTCCCTTAAAGGTTTTTGTTTCCTTGCCATTGATGACAATTTTAACCCGTTCAATTTCCTTAAGCTCGGTCAGGGAGTTGACGATGGAATAAACCGTAAGCTCTTCCAGGGTCTTTCCGCCGGGATGATTGTCAATGAATTCCTTGGTCAGATCCACCACAGCCACTCTGCCGTCAATTTTGACAGGACCTCTTAAGGATGTTCCCTCCGGAAGCACCGTCTTAAGTCCGCTGGCTT
>JAFADM010000245.1 GCA_023424865.1 Bacillota bacterium
ATGGGTTATCTTCGCAATGATTATGGTTGTCACACTGTTCCTGTTCCGCTCCTCCTCCGGTTGGGTGCACTACAGCGACGGGGAAGATTTATAAGGGAGGAATGCACGTGAACGCAAAAGTCAGAAAGAAAATCTCAAAAGGATTAACATATACCTTTTTAATACTCTTCGGCCTTTTAATGATTTACCCCATTGTATGGATGTTCTTTTCCACCTTCAAAACCAATGAAGAAATCTACGGGAGCCTGAAGCTGCTGCCCTCCCAATTCTCCCTTGACAGCTACATCAAAGGCTGGAAGGGTGCCGGAAGAATTTCATACACCCAGTTCTTCCTGAATACCTTCAAGCTGGTCATTCCCGTGGTTTTACTTACCGTTTTCTCCTGTTCCCTGGTGGCATACGGTTTTGCACGCTTTCGCTTCCCACTTAGAAAGCCGCTGTTCATGCTGCTGATATCGACACTTATGCTGCCCAATGCCGTCATCATTATCCCCCGCTATACCCTCTTCAACAGCTTCCAATGGCTTAACACCTATCTTCCCTTTTACGCCCCAGCCCTTTTTGCCTGCTACCCCTTTTTCATTTTCATGATGATCCAGTTCTTCCGCGGGCTTCCCAAGGAGCTGGACGAATCGGGGTATATGGACGGCTGCAGTACCTTTCAGGTATTTATAAAGATTCTCATGCCCCTTATGAAGCCGGCGCTCTTTTCCGCAGGGCTCTTCCAATTCCTATGGACCTGGAACGATTTTTACAATTCCCTTATCTTCATTAACTCGGTGGACAAATACCCCATTTCCCTCGCTCTTCGCATGTCCCTGGATTTGGAGTCCAGCGTTGCCTGGAGCAATGTATTGGCCATGGCCCTTATTTCGGTAACGCCTTTGATTATCCTCTTCTTCTCAGCCCAGAAGTACTTTGTTGAAGGCATTGCCACAACAGGTATTAAGGGATAAGCTCAAAGGCACCGCTCCAAAATGGATAAAACCGATAAAACGGCTCCTGTAAGCAAAGGTTCAGAGGCAAGTAATATAAGTAATATAAGTAATATAAGCAATACAAGCGATACAAGCATATAAGGAGTACAAGCAATATAAGGTATAAGGCGGCTCATTCCGGTTGGAATGAGCCTTTTTGCCGGTAGCCATTTGGTAAGCAAATTTGGTTAATTGGCTAAAAGGGATGGGTCCGGCGCATCCGAGGTTTTGTTACTCCACCATGTTGGGTATGGCCTTAAGCTCCGGAAGGGCTTTAAAACCGTAAAAGGACTGAGCATTGCCCCCCAGAAAAAGTGTCTTCTCCTCACTGGTCAGTTCATAAGCCTTTTCCACGAAATCCAGACTCATTTTATAGGTAATGGCCGTCATGGTTCGGGGATAATCGCTTCCCCACATAAGCTTTTCAGCGCCGCATAGGGTTATGGACTCACGAATAGCCTTCACAGCAGAGGGATAGGGATAGAACTCGCTGTTATAAAGCCAGGTAATCCCCCCACTTTCAATAAAAACATTTCTGTTCCGGGCAAGCTTAATTTGCTCCTGCCAGCCTGTTCTGCCTGCCATGCCGAAGTGGCCTATGGCGATTTTTAAATCGGGACATTTGGCTATTAGCGCTTCCATCTGATCCACCTGGACGTCTCCATCCGCCAAATCAATGGAAAGAAACTTCCCCTGGCTCTCAATTTTTTTAAACACATCCAAAAGCGCTGTCAAATCCGGGTTGGCAAGCCTTCCTGCGCATATTTTCACACCGTCGAAGCCCTCCAGTGCAAAGGTCTCCTTCTCTTCATACAGGCTGCATATTTTAACCCTGTCAGGATAATGGGACTTTACCTCCAGAAGATAGGCGTCCTGATTGCCGTCAATGTATTCCTGAGTAACCACGCAGGCCCCAACACCGGCATAATCCATATTGGACAGAAGCATTTCAATATTATTCTCATCATTAAACATATAGGGCGGAAGCATTTGGCGCACTTCTCCGCCAAAATCGCTCTTCCCGCCGCCCAGGCCACGGACGGGCTTTCCGTTCACCCGTCCGTTTTGCTTCTTCCATAAATGAAGATGGGCGTCAATAATCATGGGGATACCTCCACCAGCACCTTGGAAAGTGAGCCGTCATTGGAGGTCAGGGCATTGAAAGCCTCCTGCGCCCTTTCCAGCGGGTATACCCGGCTGACCATTTTCAACACATCTACTTTTCCCGAGGAAACAATATCAATGAGAGCAGTGAAGTCCCGGGAATAGGAATTGCGGCTGCCATGGACATTCAGCTCCTTTTTCAGAAGGACGGAATGATTGAACGTGGTATCCCGCTTGCCGTTTCCTATAAGTACGATGGTTCCCGCAAAAGCAGCGCTTTCAATGGAAGAAAGAAAGGTCTGGGGAAGTCCGCAGGCTTCAATACACACATCAAAGCCGTTTCCCCCTGTTATTTTCTCCGTTGCTTCCTTTAAGTCCTCCCGGCTGGTGAGGATGGTGCCGTCGGCACCGTATTCCTTTGCTAAAGCCAGCCTTCCCTCCAAAAGGTCGGCGATATAGACCTCCGCTCCGGTGAGCTTGGCGGAGATGAGGGCAAAAAGACCTATAGGCCCGGCTCCCACAACCAGAACCTTATCCGCAGGCTTGATATTAATCCGTGATACGGCATGGTAGCTTATTGAAAAGGGCTCAATAAGGGCCAGCTCCTTGGCAGACAGTCCTTTTCCAGGATAAATGCGCTCCAGGGGCATGGTAATGTACTCGGAAAAGCTTCCATCCCTCTGGACACCCATGGTTTCATTGGAGGTGCAGCAGTTGACAAAGCCCCGCTTGCAGGAATAACAGGTTCCACAGTTAAAGTA
>JAFADM010000335.1 GCA_023424865.1 Bacillota bacterium
GATAGCGTCATGGCGGAGCATTACCGGAAGCTGGCTCAAATGATACTTGATGCAGAGGAAGGCGGAAGCCTTAAATGAGAATAGAAGAGACACCTGTTAAAAAATTATCCCAGATCCAGTCCGTTAAGGGCGTTAAATTCCTGACCCCTGCCGCTTATCCCGGAAGCCATTGCCCCATGCATACGGCGCTTATTACGGGAAGCGGCATTAAGGGTTTTTCCACACTGATTGTGGGAACTCCCGAATGTACAAGCTACAGCCGCATGGTGATACCTAAGTCGGAAGGTCCCGGGGGTGAGCTTCACTGGCTTTATGTTCTTGACAGCAGCGAAGTGGTTTTCGGCTGCCGGGAGAATGTCTTGAAGGCCCTTAAAACCATGGGAGAGGCGGGGGTAAGAGTTATTCTCCTTATTACCACCTGTGTGCCCGAGCTTATTGGGGAGGATATGGAATCCCTGGCCCGGGAGGCTGAGGAAAGCCTGGGAATGAAGGTGACTCCCGTATCCCTGGCTCATTTCAGCTGCAACAGCTACCCCTCGGGGTGGTGGAAAACCCTTGAGGCTCTGGGGGGAATTATGGAGCCGGGACCAAGGATCGAAAACCTTGTCAATGTGCCGGGTCTGGAGCCTGAGGCTCTGTCCGGCGACAGTGAAGGCCTTTTAAAGGAGCTTCAGAATAAAGGCATAGAGCTTAACTTTCTTGGGCGTGGGGCTTCGGTTGAGGCTTTTCAGAGAGCGGCCTCCGCTTCGCTGAATCTCGTTCTGGCTCCGGAGGGGGGGCCTTTGGCCAGGAAAATGGAAAAAAGCCTGGGAATCCCCTGGCTTGGTTTTCAGGACCTTTATGGCGCCGAACAAATTGAAGAAGCCTACACGGGCCTTGAAAAGGCTCTTGGAATAGCTGTCGAATGCGGCCGCCCCAGCCGGAAGGCGTTGGTGCTGGAGCTGGAGCAAAGAGCACGCACCGTGCTTAAGGGGAAGTCCTTTCTTTCAGGGCCCATGGACAGGGATCCTGTGCCTCTGGCCGCTTACCTGGCGGATTTGGGTATGGAGCCTCTCCTTCTCCATTTGGAGGACTTTTTTGAAGAGGATCGGAAATGGGCTAAAGCCCTTGTCCAAAAAGGCTTTAATCCCTGGGCCTGTCATCTGGTGAATATGAAAGAGGATCGTGAGGTTCTCAAAGGCCTGTCACCGGATCTTTACCTGGGGGATTTTGCCCCTCCAATCAAAAGCCTGCGCCTCACCGGAGGCTTTAAGGGAATGGCAGGGCTTTACGGGCACGACAGGACGGCATTTGTTTTAAAAGCGCTTCTGGATTTCCTTTCGGACACACCGGTGAAGGCCCTGTCTGATTGATTGGTACATTTGCGTAAGCAAATGCGGCTAAAAGGGGCAGAGTGTCTGAGGCCCCCCGAGCTTTTGATTTTACCTGTTGTATTTAGAAAGGGGAATGAAGATGGGTCTTCATCGTTTCCAGCCCGAGCCTTCAGGCCGGATGGGCATACTTTCCACGCTTGTTACCATAAAAGGCGCAGCCTTGCTGGAGTTTGGCTCCATGGGCCATATGCGCTATGGAAGAACGTTGCTTCAAAGGCGAGGGGTTAAGGAAAACTGCCGCCTTTACGCCACCCATCTTGACGAAGCCGACATTTCACTGGGCGGAACGGAGAGGCTGACAAGGGCTGTGGAAGCCATTGCTCGCGCTCATCCGGGACAGCCTTTGTTTTTACTGCCTTCCTCGGTTCCTGAAATTACAGGAGTGGATCTGTTCGCTCTGTCCAAAATGATGCAGCCCGATTACCCGGAGAACCTTCTGGTGCCCTTTGGGGGAGGCGGCTTTAAAACAAGCTTTTATCAGGGGGTGGAGGAGACGCTTTTAACTCTTGTCAAGGTTTTCCCAAAGGAAAGGGAAAAAACCGGCCGGTTAACCTTCAATCTTCTGGGAACCTGCTCCGACCAGGTGAAATTCCAGTCCGACGCCAGGGAAATCCAGCGAATGATGGCAGGAGCCTTCGGCGCCGAACCTTTAGTTCTCCTTTCCTCCGAGACATCGGCAGCGGAGCTTGAAGGGCTGGGGGCTGCCCATATTAATCTGGTTATCCGGCGGGAAGGGGAAAAGGCCGCAATACACTTAAATGAGCGTTTTGGCACCCCCTATTCAGTAGGCCGTCCCTATGGGCTTAAGGCCTCGGCCCAATGGCTGTCTGAGGTGGGCCGGCTTCTTGGACAAGAGCCGAATCCCGCCTTCCTTACCTCCGAAACCCTGGAGGTGGAGGAAGTCCTTAAGGCAGCCATGCCCCGGATCCGGTTCCTTAAAAAGCAGAACCCCAAAAAAGCACGCCTGTCTCTGGGAGGCCATACGGATGTGGTAAAGGGCATTGGTCAATTTGCAACAGAAGAGGCAGGGCTTGATCAGGGTACCTTTTGGTGCGACAGTCCCGAAATGGTGGAAGAGCATATTCCCTATTTTTCAGAAAGCCGCTGGCTTAAGGAGGCTGAGAAGGAGAGGGAAGGGATTGTTATGGCAAGAGGGGATTTTATGGAATATTTGGGTAAACCAGGAGAATTAACCCTTGCCCAGCCGGATGCCTACTGGCGTCTTAATGCCTATGAACCGCCCTATATGGGCTTTAGAGGAGCTATTAATCTCATTTGTCTCTGGTATAATGCCCTGTTCTCCGGATAGAAAAACAGGCTCAGCGCTCCCATATTCCGCCGTGGTAGCAGATAAGGGTATGAAATGGCATTTCCATGATGGCGCGAAGGGATTCACGGGCCTGCGCCAGATCACAGGCAAATTGGGGATTGGCCACAACGGGGACGCCTTCCTCCAGTACCGCACCGTCTCCGGCGATAAGGGTTTTATGTTCTTCCAGGTAAAGGGAAATATGACCCGGCGTATGACCGGGCGTTGCCATCACGCGGCATCCCCCGCACCAGGGCAATAGACTTCCGTCCACTACCACTTGGTCCATCTTTACAGGCTCCACTTTTTTTAAAACTTCCATGAAAGCCAGGCCAAAGGCCTTCTGCTCTTCGGGGAGCTTTTCCTGAAGCGCTTCTGCCTGAAGCAGGCGAAGAGGTCTTTGCGTGCCTTCGATATAGGGCGCTTCAACTGCGCCGGACAGGATTCTTACCTTGGGATACTTTCTTTTAAAGGCGCCGGCAGCACCCATGTGGTCATGATCCTGATGGGTGAGGAGAAGGGAGGTAATGTCCTCCCCTGTAAGCCCTTTTTTATTAAGAGCCTCCTCCAGCTTAGGAAGAAAGCCCGTATACCCGCAGTCAACGAGCACGGTTTCCCATTTGTCACGAAGGACAACGGGGTGAATAATTTCCCTTACTCCCCAAAAGTCGGCTTCCAAATCTAAAACAAGGATATCCGCCATATCACTATGTCTCCCTTTATAGCAAACTAAATAACAGTACGGAAGAAAAAGAGGCTTTACCGGTGAAGCAGGCCGTCCTGTTCTTCTATGAGCCCAGTCACAACGGAAACCAGGTCCTCCACCCTAACCACCGTTTGGGCCATGGTGTCCCGGTCCCTTAAGGTGACCGTGTTTTGTGAAAGCGTGGCATCGTCCACGGTAACGGCAAAGGGTGTGCCCACGGCATCTCCTCTGCGGTAGCGCTTTCCAATGTTTCCCGCCTCCTCATAGGATACCATAAAATACTTGCGAAGATGCTCATAGATTTCTCTTGCCCGGACGCCATGCTGCTTTTTAACAAGGGGAAGGACATTAACCTTAATGGGAGCAAGAAGGGGCTGTATTTTAAGAACCAGCCGGGTTTCGCCGCCTTCCAGCTCCTCCTCGCACAAGCCCTCAAAAAGAAGGGCGAGGAAAATACGATCCAGGCCATGGGTGGACTCCACCACGTAGGGAATGTATTTTTCCCCGGTAACACTGTCGAAATAGGTCATGGTCTTGCCGGTATACTCCTGATGACGCTTTAAATCGAAATCCGTACGGTTGTGGGTGCCGTTTATTTCTCCCCAGCCAAAGGGAAACCGGTATTCAATATCACAGGCGGCCCTGGCATAGTGGGCCAGCTTTTCATGATCATGAAAACGAAGATTTTCCAAAGGCAGGCCCAGGGACTGGAAAAAGGCCAGGCCGTAATCTTTGAAGGCGTAGTACAAAGCTTCCGCGTCCTCCGGCTTGCAGAAGGTCTGGTATTCCATCTGCTCAAATTCCACTGTTCGGAAGGTAAAATTGCCGGGGGTGATTTCGTTGCGGAAGGCCTTTCCTATCTGGCCGATGGCAAAGGGCAGGGCGGTGCGCATGGCGCGCAGCACGTTCAAAAAGTTAACATACTCGCCCTGGGCGTTTTCGGGCCTTAAATAGATTAATTCCCCGCTTTCCCTCGTAACCCCTCTTTGTGTTGCAAACATGAGATTAAACTGGCGTATACCGGTAAAATTGGTGTGTCCGCATTTGGGGCAGGGGACATTCTTTTCCCGTATTAAGGCCTCCATTTCATCCCAGGTCATGGCATCGGCATTTACCGCCGGATCCCAGTTGTTTATGAGATTGTCGGCACGGTGGCGGGTTTTGCATTCCCGGCAGTCCAAAAGCGGATCGGCAAAGCTCTGGACATGGCCGCTGGCTTCCCATACTTTGGGGTTCATTAAAATATTGGAGTCCAATTCATAGCTGTTTTCCCGCATTTGAATGAAAAAGCGGCGCCAGGCGTCCTTGATATTGTTTTTCAGGCGTGCTCCCAAAGGCCCGTAATCCCAGGTGTTGGCCAGGCCTCCGTAAATTTTGCTGCCCTGAAAAATGAATCCGTACTTGTCGCAGTAAGCCGTCATTTCGTCCATGGTAAGTTTCCTCATAATTTCCATCCTCCAATCCAAATCGTTGAGTGAACGGGTTAAATAAATGAGCAGCTGCTTTTTTCCGACGTGCTCCTGCGGTGGAAGCCTTTTCCTTTTCATGGGGAACCGGGTTGCCTTACGGGACATGGGAGTATAACAAAAAAGTCCGCCTAAAGCTATTAGCTTAGGGCGAACTTTAAATACATGTCCGTGGTACCACCTAAATTCAGGAAAACCTGCACTCCGCTACAGCACGGGATAAACCTTATGCTGCTTTCCTTGATAACGGCGGAAATTCCGTTGGCGTCTACT
>JAFADM010000342.1 GCA_023424865.1 Bacillota bacterium
AATTCCTTTTTATAAGTTAACCTCCTGTTAAAAAGCGGTTAATCAAAATTTAACAGAGCTTAGGTATAATAAGCAATCATCGTCCTGGTTAAGGCAGGTGCCTTCAACCGGCGGGAGCCGGACAAAATTTACGGCATTTAAGGATATACAGCATGAAATATTGAGGTAACTATGGTAATTGATTTTCACGTACACGCAAAGCACTCCAAAAAAGTCCCCTTCAGTTCCGATTATTTTACAAGCACTGTGGAATGCGCCAGAGAAAACGGCCTGAATGCCTTTATTTTATGTGAGCATTTCAATACCTTTGATTTTCGTCCGATGCATGAGGAGCTTTATGACAAGTATTCCTACGAAGGAGATGCCTACATAATCAAAGGCATCCGTGTGTTTTCAGGCATGGAGGTGGATGTCCTGGGTGGCGCTCACGTTATTCTGGCCGGGCATCGGGACAGTATACTTAATATCCACCGCATTTTGGAAAGCTACAGTGAAGACGATACTTTCATTTCTCTTGCAGGACTTCTGGATTTGGCCGACAGGCAAAAATGCATGAAAATAGGAGCCCACCCCTACAGAGAAAAAAACCCGCTGGCTTTTCACGCAATTGATCAATTGGCCCGCTTTGACGCTTTTGATCTCAATGCCAGCGATCTTTACAAATATGGACGCACGGAAATGCAGGAAAAGCTCCTGGCCCTGTCCTCCCACACCGGTGTGCCCATTGTTGCGGGAAGCGATTCACATTATCCCATCCAGCTTGGCAGTGTGAAAACACGCTTTGTTCGGGAAGCTTCCACTGTTTCCCAGCTTGTCGCCTGTATTCGGACAAAAGAATACTTAAACGAAATCTCACCTGTTCTGGAAACACGGGTTTTGGCGGCTAAGGCTGCCAAGGCTTACTTAAAAAAGGCGGACTAGTGTCCGCTTTTTCTTCCAGATCAACTTCAGATCTATAATTTTTACAGTTAAAGTTCTATAATTTTTTCTGTATTCGTTTTTTTTTAGTTAGCGTAAGCTAATAGAGTAGAAAATTAGATTCACTCACTTCAGCAGGCTTTCCCTACAAGCCGACAAATGGTTTACTTCCTTTGGCCTCACAAAACATGCGCTTTGCCTATTTTGAACGGTCAACCATCATCCAATGGAAAATGGGAGTGAGACAACGATGAATGACGTATCTTCTGCTGTCACTTTGCCACGTGTCAAGGCCGAAAAAAAGAAAAACCGGCGGGGCTTTAAAATGTTTCTCATGATTTCGCCCTTTCTGGTTCTATCCTTTATCTTTTCCTACTTTCCTCTTTACGGATGGATTTATGCCTTTTTTGATTATAGACCCCCTCTAAGCCTTGCCCAGTGCGAATTTGTGGGTATGAAGTGGTTTGAAATGCTCTTTCGCAACTCAACCCAAATTCAGCTTCTTTTAAAGGTTATGGGGAACACCTTTGCCATGAGCGCTCTTGGCATACTGGCTTCCGTTCTGCCCATTCTGTTTGCCGTTTTTTTAAGCGAAATAAATGTGCGGTGGTTTAAAAAGGGCGTTCAAACCCTGGCCACCCTGCCCAATTTTATAAGCTGGGTACTTGTCTATTCGGTGGCCTATTCCCTGTTCTCCAGCAGCGGCATGATGAATAATGTGCTCCAGTCCGTGGGACTTATCGACCAGCCTATTAAATTTCTGGATTCCGATGAACACACCTGGCTCAAAATGTGCCTCTGGGGTGTCTGGAAAGGCCTCGGATGGAATGCCATCATTTACCTGGCCGCCATTGCGGGAATCGACCAGGAGCTGTACCAGTCGGCCAGGGTGGACGGTGCGGGCCGCTTCCGGCTCATGTGGCATATCACGCTTCCAGGAATTATCCCCACTTTCTTTGTTCTGCTCTTGCTTTCTGTGGCTAATTTTCTCTCAAACGGCCTGGATCAGTACTATGTTTTTCAAAATGCCTTCAACCGTGAGCATATCCAGGTTTTGGATTTATATGTCTATAACATCAGTATGGGCGGCTCCAACAGCTATTCTCTGGCTACAGCACTCAGTATGCTTAAAAGCATTATCAGCGTCACTCTCCTTATTGGCGTCAATACGCTGTCTAAGGCTGTACGCAAGGAAACCATCGTTTAATCCATCGAGGGAGGGCTGTTTATGAGCGAAGCTGTTCGCCGCCGGGGTTATAAAAAGGCCGGTAAATCCATTGGAGATTATACCTTTCACTTTTTTAATTATTTTATTTTCGCCTTTTTTACTTTGCTTTGCATTTATCCCTTTTATTATTTGATTATAAACAGCATCAGCTCCAATGAATTAAGCGCCAACGGCGTTATCAATTTTTACCCCAGAGAGGTTCATTTAAAAAATTATATTGAAATATTAAAGCTCCGGGGGCTGTCCCAGGCGGCCCTTATATCTGTGGGAAGAACCCTTGCAGGAACTCTTTTTACGGTACTTGCCTCCGCATTCCTGGGCTTTATGTTTACCCAGCAGAAAATGTGGGGCCGTAAGTTCTGGTACCGCTTTATCATTATCACCATGTATTTTAACGCAGGCCTCATCCCTGTGTTTATCACCATGCTGAACCTGGGACTTATAAACAACTTCTGGGTCTATATCATTCCCGCCGTGGTTCAGCCTTTTTATATTATTCTTGTTAAAACCTATATGGAATCCATTCCCGCCTCTTTGGAGGAAGCTGCCGAAATGGATGGTGCCGGGCTTTTAAGGGTTTTCTTCACCATCATACTGCCCATTTCCACCCCCATCCTTGCCACCATAGCCATATTTGCAGCCGTGGCCCAATGGAATGCCTTCCAGGATGTTTTAATTTACGTATCCAAGGAACAGCTTCAGCCTCTTCAGTTCATTCTTTACAAATACATAAACCAATCCACGTCCCTTGCCATGCTCATACGCAACAGCACCGGCTTAAGCAACGACGCCATGAGAGCGCTCGCAACAAAACAGACACCCACCTCCGTACGCATGACGGTATCCGTTATCGTTGTTATCCCCATCCTGCTCGTTTATCCCTTCTTCCAGAGATACTTCGTTAAAGGCATCATGATTGGCTCCGTGAAAGGCTGACAATAGAGTTTTTATCGGTCCTTTACCATGGCCTTGGGGAATTGCATGTCATTTACTGGAAATAATTATTTCAAAAGGAGGATTTTATGAAATTTCGAGCAAAAAAATCAGTTGCCTGTGGGCTGTCCGTCATACTGATAACGGCATTAATCGCGGGATGCGGTGCCAATCAAACGACAGGTACAACCCCTACTCCCTCCTCTACACCTTCCGCCACTGCCTCTTCCACACCTGCACCGGAAACCCCGGATGCAAAGTCCTATGACAAATTCCTCACCATCGACATGTTCAACAACCAGGCCAATTATCAGGGCATTCAGTCCGGCTGGTTTGCCAAGGTGGTTAAGGATCGCTTCAACATGGAAATTAACATCATCGCCCCTAATGTTGCGGGCGGAGGCGATACCCTGTTTCAGGTCCGTTCAGCAGCCGGCGAGCTGGGCGATATCGTAATGATTGGTTCTGAAAACGGCCGTCTGGCCGACACGGTTAAGGCCGGGCTACTTATGGACATTTCGGACCTGGTTTCAAAAAGTGAGTATCTGACCCAATATACCAATGCCATAGACAATATTAAAAGCCTTATCTCTTCGGACAAGGTTTACGCCATTCCCTCCCAGGTTTCCACCTCCTCGCCGCTAACCCCCTCCGAAGGCCTGGATTTAACTTACGGCCCTTACATACGCTGGGATATGTACACGGCTATAGGCTCACCCGAGCTTGGTACTCTGGAGGATTTGCTTCCCGTGCTTAAACAGATGCAGGATAAATTCCCCACCAGCGACTCGGGCAAGAAAACCTACGCCATTTCCCTCTTTAAGGATTGGGACGGAAATATGATGTGTCTTGCCAAGCAGCCCGCCTGCTTTTACGGAGTGGATGAAAACGGCTTCCAGCTGCTCTACACCGACGGACGCACGGAAAGCATCATCGACGACAATTCCCTTTATGTCAGAGCTCTGAAATTCTTCTTCTCCGCAAACCAGATGGGAATTCTGGATCCCGATTCCACAACCCACAATTATGAAACCCTTTTTGCCAAATATCAGGACGGTCAGGTTCTCTTCTCTCCCTGGCCCTGGCTGGGTCAGGCTGCCTACAACACCACAGAGCATAAAGCTGAAGGCAAGGGCTTTATGATAGCTCCTGTAAAGGATTTAGACATCTTCTCCTACGGAGCCAACCCTCTGGGTAACAAATATGTTATCGGCGTTGGCAGCAAGGCTGAGGATCCCCAGCGCATGGTGGATTTCATTGACTGGCTCTACTCCCCTGAAGGAGTTATGATGTCCAGCTCCCAGACCGGCGGAACCTGCGGCCCCGAAGGCCTGACCTGGGAAATGAAGCTTGGCCGGCCTGTTCTCACTGATTTCGGCAAGGAGGCCTTCTCCGGCAATGCCGAGCTTGAAATGCCTGCCGATTGGGGCGGCGGAACCTATAAGGACGGTATCTCCCAGCTTAATTTCCAGGCCGTTCAGAACATCGATATTAATCCTGTAAACAACGAGCCTTACAATTATGCTCTGTGGGATTCCACGGTAGAAGCCAATGTTACGCCCCTTGACACCTCCTGGCAGACCTTCATGAAGGCCAATACCACCCTGGATTATTTAACCCAGCACGATATGTTCTCCGTAGCGGCAGGCAACGGTTACATTGCCGAAGCTGCTCCATCGGAAATCGATTCACTCCGCAATCAAATAAAAACTATTATAATTGAGAATTCCTGGAAGATGGTCTTTGCAAAGAATGAGGCCGAATTCAACAGCACCTTGAAGCAGATGCAGGAAACGGTTATCGGACTTGGCTATAATCAGGTTCTCGAATTTGATCAAAAGATCTCCGATCAAGTGACCGCCGCTCGCAAGGAAGCCGCAGCCGCTTACGGAAAATAAGGAAACAATACGCCGCACAACGCACCGAATGTGCTTTCGAGGGGGGAAAATGAGGACCGGACGGGCAATATATGCCTGTCCGGTCTTTGTTTTGTAGTCATTTGAGTAAGCAAATCCGGCTTAAAGGGAGTGGTTCAAATCCCCCGGGCTTTTGACGTCGGTTTCTGAGTGAAACGGGGATTTTCACTCTTCATCCGTAAGCTTTGCCTTAAGGATTTTCAGGGTATCCGGCCCAAGACCTATGGATTCAAGGTAATTTCGGGCCGTACCGTATTGGGACTCCATGTGCGCCAGAGCTTTCTCCATATTGGAGGGAGGCGATTCCATAATATAGGCCGGAACCACAAGGCCTCTGGATTCCATTTCCTTTGTCTGTAAAACAAATAAATCCTTCATAAGGCTCTCGCTCTGGGCGTAGTCCCTTACCACCGTCTCATTATCCACACCTGCAAGCTTTAAAAGCAGCATGGCCACCATGCCGGTGCGGTCCTTGCCCCCGGAGCAGTGGAATAAAACCCCCTGACCGGAGTACCCACCGGAGTAGCGGGCGAAGGCTTCAAAAATGTCTTTAAAGCCTTCCCGGCTGTCTTCAAAAAACCAGCAGTACAGTTCCCACATACTGGGTGGAAATTCCTCACGATACCGTTTGGCCTTTACCTGCTCCTGAATGCCCACGGCCAGGTACTCGATGTCGGGATACAGCCGGTGAAGCCTGTCCTCCGCCCGTTCCCGCTCATCCCTGGAACGAAGATCCACTACCAGGCGTATGCCGTATTCGTAAAGGAAACGGCAGTCCTCATCACTTAAGTTATTAAGGCAATCGGCTCTCAAAAAAGCCCTGCTTTTGGTTACATATCCGGATTCCGTCCGATATCCGCCCAGATCCCTTATATTTTTCGCTCCCGTAAGGGGAAGCGGTAAGGCTAATGGCTGCATGTCAAATAAACCCCTTTGTTTATTATTCCCTGCCCGCCTGCTTGAGTTATGCTAAAACGGGTAAGGTATTATTCTTTTTACTTATACGATTCTCCGGTAAGGTATTATCCTTTTTTTACTTATACGATTCTCCGGGTAAGATATTATCCTTTTTTTACTTATACGAGACCCCGGGTTAGCTTTGTTCTCACTTTTGTAGAGAAAAATTCAATAAACAGCACCAGCAGGACAAGTCCGGCTAAAATTGAGCCAACCTCGTTCCAACGGTAGGAGCTCATGGCAAAAATAAGCGGAGCACCTATGCCCCCGGCGCCTACCAAGCCTAAAACGGCCGCATCCCGGAGATTCATGTCAAACCGGTAAATGAGTGTGGACAGAAAGTGAGGAATGAGCTGGGGCAGAATGCCGTAACGGATTTTCTGAAAGCCGTTTAAGCCTGCCGCATCCAGTGACTCCAGAATCCCCGGATCCAGATCCTCAATGGCTTCAATATACATTTTTGATATCATCCCAATGGAACAGACGGACATGGTTAAAAGTCCCGCAAAAGGACCCGGCCCCGTCACTCTTATAAACATAAGCCCGTATACGAAGGCGGGAATGGTGCGTACCGCCATCACCACGAGCCTCCCTGCCGCCGCAAGGGGCTTTGATACCAGGTTTACGGCACATAGAAAGGAGAACGGCAGAGCCAGAACAGCTCCTGCCAGTGTGCCCAAAAAGGCTATGGCTACCGTTTCAAAAAGCAGATAAGGCACTCCCTGCTTTGTGAGATTGAAAAGCAGATCCGTGTCGGGCCTTAGTATTCCTGCCAGAATATTACGCGCCACATCCCTACCGTTTTGCTTTAAATTGTCAAAAGGAATGGCTGTGGCGGACCAGACAAGAAGAAGGGCTGCCAGGATCCCAAGACAAAGCCGGAAAACGCTGAAGCCAGGTCTTTCATTGTATTTTTCAGTAACAGATGCCTTCATCTTTGGCCCTCCTTAGGTCAGCTTGCTTCGAAGATAATGGCTGGCGCTTTCAATAAGCACCACCGTCAGGTATAAAAGGATAAGGATCATGCCTACGCTCCCATATTCCCGCCAACCGATTTTTTCATTGAGGATCAGTCCCAGTCCGCCTGCTCCCACATAGCCCAGAATGGAGGCATACCTTACATTTCCTTCCAGGCAAAAAAGGCAGTTGGACAGGTAGGCGGGTAAAATCTGGGGAAGAATGGCATAGATAAAGGAACGGATTTTCCCTGATCCCATGGCTTCCATCGCCTCAAAGGCCCCCATATCCGCCGTTTCAATAAGCTCGTACAGGAGCTTTCCCACATAGGCAAAGGTAAACAGAGCAATGGCGGTGGTTCCGGCCAGGGTTCCAAGTCCGAAAACATACGTTGCCACCAGAGCCGTGACAAGGGTTGGCAAGGTTCTTAAGGCACTCAGGAAAAGGCGGACGCCATGGGTAACAAGCCTTAATTTTATGATGTTAACCGATGCGGCCACCGCAAAGGGCACCGCAAGAACAGAGCCTATAAAGGAGCCCAGAAGGGACATTTTTATGGTATCGAAAAGAGGTGCCCAGATACTTTTAATATAGGCGGTATCAGGCGGCCACATTTGCCCCAGTATAACGAAAAACTGGTTTCCCCTCTTTAGAAGCATCTTCAGGTCAAAGCCGGTTACAACAACGGACAGATAGAGCATAAGGCAAAACAGAACAAAGATAGGAAGGGCATAGCTTCTTGGCCGAACCACCTTTTTACCGTTGGAAAGGATGTACTGCTTCATAGGATATCCTCCTCATCGCCGTAAATACTTCCCAGCACCTCCCTGGTTACTCCCTTTACATCACCGTCGTAAATCACCCGGCCTTCCCGGATGCCGATAACCCTGTCCGCATATTGAAGCGCCAGAGCCACGTGATGAATGTTAATAAGCAGGGTCATATTCATTTCCCGGTTGATGCGCTTGAAATCGTCCATTACCTGCTTGGCCGTTACAGGGTCGAGGGAGGCAACGGGTTCATCCGCCAGAATGATGCCCGGATTCTGGGCCAGTGTCCTGGCCAGGGCTACCCGCTGCTGCTGGCCTCCGGAAAGCTTGTCCACCCGAGAATAGGCCTTATCCAGGATCCCCACCTTATCCAGAGCTTCCAGGGCTGAAAGAATATCCTTTTGTGAAAAAGCACCGGTTAGGGCGCGCCAGAAGGGCAGTTCGGGGACCTTTGCCGCCAAAACGTTTTTCAGAACCGTGGTGCGGGTCACCAGATTGAAGGATTGAAAAACCATGCCTATTCCCCTGCGAAATTTCCGGAGAGCCTTTCCTCTAAGAGCCGCCACCGTAATGCCGTTTACGGTAAGCTTGCCGGAGGTAATGGGATGCATGCGGTTAATGGCACGGATAAGGGTGGATTTCCCGGCCCCCGAAAGACCTATGATGGCAATAAATTCCCCCTGCTCAATTTTCAGGGAAATATCCTTGAGAGCCTGAAAGCCATTGGGGTAGGTTTTGCTTACATTATTAAAAAGTATCATCAAAAGCCTCCGATTCAAACGCTTATACGGGTAATTCCTTTCAACAGCACGAAGGGCGGGGCTTTAAGGAGCCTCGCCTTCGTATCTGCTTAAGCTGAAGTAAAATTACTTTTTGAGTTCGGAAATAAGCTGCTGGGCAGCCCGCTCATTGTCGTAGTCGGCAGAGGTTGCGGGCTGATAGCCCTGATGGCTGTATATGGCGATAACCGTCTTGCCTTCTTCGGTGGATGCAATATTTATAAAAGCGGTCTGAAGGGCTTTTTTAAAGGCATCGTCGATGATGGGAGAGGTTTTGCTGACACTGACAGTATCGTTATAGATGGGGGGCGTAACACCAATAACAGCTGTCTCTTCCCATATGGAGGCCTTTCTGCCGTATTCGCCCGTCCACTTGTCCACATAGTCGCGTCTGGCGTCGGCATAGGTTAAAAGGATATCCACCTGGCCGGAAGCAAGCCGCGCAAAGGAGCTGGCGTAAGAATCGGCCTGCACCACATTGGGCAGATCCGTCAGTGATTTCTGGAAGTTTTTCTGAAGCCACAGCAAGGGATATATGTAGCCTGCGGAGGAGGTAGGACCCATAACACTCCAGTTTGCACCTGCCAAATCGTCATAGGTAAGCGCTTCTCCCCCATTCACCTTAGCAGCAAGGGCCTTGCCCTTTTCCGTAGGACCTGCAATGATGAGAGAGCGGTAAAAGGTAACCTGCTTGTCCGAAGGCTCGGTAGGCGTTGTGTCATTCCAGTCCGCGGCATTGTCCGAATCCTTGCTTAAGCCTGCACGGGTGGCGGTCAGGATAACATCCGCACCGTCATCATAAAGCACATAGGTGCCTCCGGGAATAAGGCCTACGTCGGCAGTGCCTGCGGAAAGAGCCTCACCCACAGCTTCATAGCTTGTACCTACGCTTATAACCACTTCGCCGATATCATAGCCAAGTCCGGCAAGCTCAGTTTTGAGAAGGTTTTTTAGCGGATCGGTGGCTGTAATGATTTCTGCCGGATCACGGGAGGGAACAAAGTAGACATTAAGCTTATCGATGGCAATGCTGGATGCCTCGGGAGAGGGGGTGGATTCCGGTGTGCTCGAAGCTGAGGGTGTGGGTGTCGGTGTGGCGTCCGTATTCCCTGCTGGGGTTCCGGAACATCCGGAGGCAGCCAGAATAAGCGCACATGCCGTCATCATCGTGGCAAAGCGTTTGAGAACGATCCTTTTCATGTTTTTTCCTCACTTTCAATCTTCATTCCGTAAAAAGTTGCGACAATTTATCCATAGATAAGCGGGCGACAACGGATGGGACCGGCGCCGCAAGCCTAACCTGGGCTGTAAGGGAATTTTCGCAGAGTGAAAAACGACTGTAGGTGGCAATGCCCTCGAAGGTTGCATAACCCTCTTCCGACCTCAGGGCATAGGCCATGGAGCCTGCGGTGAAATAGGGTTTTCCTGCAAAGTGGGCTGCCAGATTATGATGGGTATGTCCAGTATATATTCCAATAACATCACTTTTCAGCACTAGTTCTTTGAAGCAAGACGGGCAGTCAGCCGTACCCAGCCCTTCCTGGTCGGGAAGAAGAGGGTGGTGAAGCGCAAGTAGGGTTCCTCTTTCGGAGGGCGTTTTTAATATCTCTGTAAGCCATTCCAATTGAGAGGGTTTAATAAGGCCCTGAATGCCATGGCCTGAATCGAGTGCAATAATGCGAAGGCCCTTGTGGTGAAAGCATAAATCCGGTATCATCGGGGGTTCCATGGCGAGAAATCCTTTATAGTAGGCTTCCCGGGGATCATGGTTTCCAGGCACGGAATACATGGGCAGGCCTCCAAGCTCTTTTTCAATCAGATTCCTTAATTGCTTAAAATCCTTTTCATCTCCCTCCTGAGTCAGGTCTCCGGTGAGCAAAACAAAATCCAAATCCTTTTGTTTTTCCTTCCTGAGACAGTCCGCAACATTCGCACCCGGATGTCTTAATCCGGACAAAATGGTGCCAATTCCTTTATTCGCATAATTTTCACAGTAGTGGATATCGGAAAGGTGCAGAAAATGTAAATCCGGCATAATTTACTCCATTTCCACGAAGTGTTTATTCCTCAGGTGCTTTCACCCAGGATAAGACGGGTGGGTATGATAATCTTCATGGTTTGTGTGCGTCTATTTAAAATTCTTTCGATTAAAAGCTCAATGGCTGTCTGCCAGACAAAATCAGGATACATTTTAATGCAGGTATAATTGGGATAATTGGGTTTTAAGGTTTCAATATCATTGTAGATAACAATGGCCACATCCTCGGGTATGGATAAACCGGCTTCATTGACAGCCCGGAGAGCGCCTTCCGCCACCGCATCGTTTCCCAGAAGCACAGCCTCCGGAAGCATACCTCCATCAATAGCCTGCTTCATAAGCCTGTAGCCGCTTTCCGAGGAAAGCTCACCGATGCTTATGTATTCGGACCTGTAGGCATTATACTCTTTGAGACAGCGAATAAAGGCTTCCTTTCGATGAGAGCCGATTTTTATGCTTCCATTGTCAAACATTCCCCCAATGAAACCAATGCTCCCAAAGCGCTTTTCTCTCACCAGATAATTAACCAGCTGTTCCATCCCCAGATTAAAGTCAATCATAATCTGGTCGTGCTGATAGCCTTCCTTGTCCGAATTTATAAAAACGATATGATAGGTAAGGGTATGCAAATAATCTATTTCAGCCGGTGTAAACGCACCAAAGGCGATAATGCCGTCTACCGGATTACTGCCGGCGCTTGCCAGGCGAACAAAGGACACATCCAGTTCGGAGGAAATGGTTTTGCAAAAAACATCCAGCGTTGCAATTCGTAAATTGGCTCGGCCTTCTTCAATTATCTTCCAATCAGCTATACCGATGATAACCCTGGACTGGGTATTCTGCTTTCTTCTTTTGGGAGGAACATATCCCAGCTGGTGTGCTATTTCCAGGATAAGCCGCCGTGTCTCAGGACTTACCGCCATGGTATCATCCAGGTTCAATACCCTGGATACTGTGGCTAGGGAAACATTGGCTTTCTGAGCAATTTCCTTTATTGTAGCCATTTTGACCTCATACTCAATTCCGATGAATTCTTCTTAGCTTTATAGGTTCATGTCCTGTGTCAAAGAAAGCATATCACTTTGGGGAATGGATTTCCATAGCCTGGACGATTTTTTTACTAAAGTTTTACTAAAAATTAATATACTCAAAAGGAGAATAATTTGTAGAAAAGTGACAGCTTATTTCAATAAGGGGTATGAAAAGCACTATAAAAGGACTGGGTTCTGCTTGTTACAGAGCCCAGTCCTAAAATATTGCTTAAACAGGATCCGCCACTTGGGGCTCGGACAATGCTGCCCTCTCCCTTTCTGCGGATTTATCTATGCTCTCATTCC
>JAFADM010000465.1 GCA_023424865.1 Bacillota bacterium
GGCTTCGGCTATTTAATCGATGATGAAGGAAGCGGCTATGCCATTGGACGGGATATTCTCTCCGCCGTTGTTCGTGCTTATGATGGCAGAGGCCCGGAAACAGCTCTTACCCCAATGGTTTATGATAGGTTGAAACTTACTGAAATAAGGGAGCTTATTGGTTTTGTCTATTCAGACAAGACCAATAAAAGAGATATTGCCGCCCTTTCCCCTCTTCTTACTCAAGCCTTAAGCCAACAGGATCCGGCGGCTCTTGCCATAGCCTCTAAAAGCAGCCTTGAGCTTGTCAGGCTGGTTCAGCCTGTTGCTGAAAAATTAAAGCTGGGGTCCGGAGAGCTTGCCTTGGCAGGCAGCATTCTTTTAAAGGATCCCTATATCCGAAAGGGCTTTGAAGAAGAGCTCCGCCTTGTCTTGCCCGGTATAAAAACACTGTCCCCGGCCGGCAGCGCCGCTTATGGCGCCGCACTTATGGCCAGGGATATGCTGAAAAACACAGCTATTTAATTAAGGATTATATGCTTTTATATCTTTTATTTGCTGCTCAGCTTTTCCGCCTCACTGAAAAGCGCCGCCGAGCTCTTCTGCCGCTTTCTTCAAAATGGCTTCCAGCGTATCTCTCTCCTCCTGGATAGACAGATTTTTAACAAAATCCTTGCTAAGATCTGCCGTTACCGTCATCGTTTTATATTGGGTTACATCCTTGTTGAATTCTGCAAATTCAATGCTCAGAAGTCGTTTTCCATCTGCTTCATCAATGTAAACGGATTTAATTTCCGTACGGAGCTCCGGCGTTTCATCGGTAAAGAGGTGATGCAATTGGCCATCATTTACATTTAAATGATAGAGGTCTCCACCCACACTTACCGTGCCATAGGTAAAGCCGATAATAACAAGAGCATTCCCATTGTCCAGCCAAAGCACCTTTTTAGGCGTATCATTGCTGTTCATGGCGCTTCTGGGAATTAAAACCTCAGCCTTATCCCAGCCGGATCGATAGAGAAAAAGCTCTCCCAGCTCTTCCCACTCACCCGGTGAAATATATAGGAGGCTACTCTTGTCAGGCGAAATAACCGGCTCGGCAGGAAGGGTCTCTTCAGAAGAAACAATCAGCTCGGTTCCGTCATCCTTAATGACGTTTAAATAAGAAAACAAGCCGCTTTTATAAATAACATTTTCATTAAGCACAAGAGGCTTTCCGCTTGACGGCTGAGGGGTGGTCGTTGCTGAGGGCAAACCGGGTGTCGGTGAGGGTGAAACAAGCCCGGGAGTTTCTTCCGGAGCCTGGGTAGCTGTCTCGGTAGGATCCGGTGTTTCCTTTTCGCCAACAGTTCCCGTAAGTCCGGCACAGCCCGTAAGAAGAGCGATTGAAAGGGCAAGCACCGACATTAGCCGGGATGTTCTTTTATAATTTACAATCATTTTAAATCTCCTTTCCATGGTTGTGGTGGGGTTCAAAAGGCCCACCATAAAGGGTGGGGGTGATACTTTTTTCATAAGCTCAAACATCTTAAGGAGAGCTTCGCCATAACGGAAATGCTCCCCCTCTTCCAGCAGGGCCAATACCCTGGCATCACAAGCAGGTTCACAGTCCTTTTGCATTTTACTGACGGCGAGCCAGATTAACGGGTTAAACCAGTTAACGGCAAGGAGCAGCAGTGCCGCCGTATTTAGAAGAATGTCCCTTCGTTTTAAATGAACAAGCTCATGAAGGAACACATAGCGAAGCTCATCCCTTGAAAGCAGGGTGAGGGTTTCAGGAGAGATTAAAAGCCTCGGCTTAAGGATTCCGAACAATGCAGGGGAATTTATTTGAAGTAAAGGAACCAGCTTGGGAGCCCTTTTTACACCTGCCAGCCGGCAGCACTCCCAAAGAAGGTCTTCCGCCTTTTCGTTTCCTGGGCTATCAACTCTTCTAATCTTTAAAAGTAATCTAAGGTTTACTGAGGCCATGTAGACAAGAAAGATACCGGCTCCGGTGAGCCAGATTATACCTCCGGTCTGCAAAAATTCCGTTCTGCCCATATTCATACCGGGGCGGTAGGTGGAAAGTATGTCACTGTAAAATATTCCCATACATTTAAGATATCCGGCGACGGAATCCGGATTCTTTGCAGCAGAGCCTGTAACGCTTCCCGGCTTTATCCCTGCTTCGGCGGACAACTCTTTTTCGGTATTCAAAAAAGGAGTATTTCTATCGGCACCGGTTTTTTCTTCTGCTTCACCTTCATTTTTACCTTCTGGTGAAGCGGAATTAGAGTAGAAAACGGAGGTAGAAAGGGAACCGGTATCCACAACGATACCCAAACGGGTAAACGCGGGATTTAAGGCATTATAAAGGCTAAACGAGCTTGAGGGGGCATAGGGGATACTCAGCCGGGCAAGAAGAACAAGCCATATGTAATAATGCCAGACCGGGGAAAATCGGTTTCCGGCCATTGCCTTTATTATTAGGAGCATGAGAGCAACAAGGCTTCCCATAAAAGACAAAGTGAGTACGCTATTAAAGATTGGGGGCAATTCCATAATTACAGCCTCCTATGGGTTAGGATCCTCTTTGCCGGATTTCTTTACAGTGTACGGCCTTACAGTACCTTCCGTTCCGGCGCTATGGGACGCTTCCCCCATTTTGTTGTCAAGCATATGCCTCAGTGCCTGTATATTTTCCTCAGACAGCTTTTCGTCTTTCAGGAAATTGGCCATCAACATGGTAAAGGAACCGTCATACACCTTTTGGAGAAAAGAACGGGTCTCCTCACGCCTGCAGCTATCCTCGGTTACAAGAGGACAATATCGGTATAAAGGAAATTCCTTCTGTACTTCCACCGCACCCTTAGCTACGAGCCTGCTGATAAGGGTGTGTATGGTTTTAGGCTTCCAGGCACTGTAAGGACTTAAAACCTCTATAATTTCCCCGGCCGTCCGGGGCGCTCCCTGCCATAACACCTTCATGACCTGCCATTCGGCATCTGAAATCCTAGGAAAGTCTTCCATAATAACCCCGCTTCCTACAATTGTAATCCACATTTCTATACTACACTTGTAATCCCATCACGTCAAACGTTTTTTTCCAATATTTTGATTCGTAATATTAAAGATGAAGGCACTGCGGAGTATGGCATTATGCCTGCCCCTGGGCAATTCCATGCCAAGTGAGGCGGGGGGGCTGGTCGCAAGCTAATGCTTGCTGCTCGCCCATGCGTCCCGGCTGGTCGCAAGCTGACGCTTGCTGCTCGCCCATGCGTCCCGGCTGGTCGCAAGCTGATGCTTGCTGCTCGCCCATGCATCCCGGCTGGTCGCAAGTCAACGCTTTAAAAATACCGGAATAATTTAATATTATGATATTGATTATTAATATCATTTTTGATATAATTTCTAACAGATTTGGATAGGCTAAAATTTAACTTCTGCTGCCATTTTGCGTGAGGCATGGAAATGAATGTCCCATTTATCTCTTTGGTATTTATTTTCAGGATAGCGCTTTATATGTGCTTCATAATAAGCGGAAGGAATATGGCCTGCCTCAATTAAAGAAGGAGTAAAGAAATGGCAACACGAAGAGAACCCCGTTTTAAGCTGTGCCGCCGTCTGGGTGTTAATGTCTACGGCCACCCTAAGGCCATGAAGCGCATGGGAAGTCTGAAAAACAAGCCGGTGAAAAAAATATCCAGCTACGGCATTCAGCTTTTGGAAAAGCAGAAGCTCAAGGCTTATTATGGCTTATTTGAAAAACAATTCCTCCGTTATATAAAGCATGCTATGAATTCCAAAGAAATGACCGGCACGGCGTTGATAAAGACGCTGGAGCGCAGGCTGGATAATATGGTTTACCGTATTGGCTTCGGCAATTCCATCCGTCAGTCCCGCCAAATTGTAAGCCATGGCCATGTTCTGGTTAACGGTAAGCGCATCAATATTCCATCCTATTTACTGAAGGTCGGAGATAGTGTTACTTTAAACGAGCGCGCCAGGACAAACGAAATGTTTGCATCAAATTTTCTGGACTTAAAAACCTTCAACCTTCCCTATATTGAAAAGGATTATGCGAATTTCAGCGGCAAGCTGGTCCGCCTGCCGTACAGGGAAGAAGTTCCCATCGAAGTAAACGAAATCTCCGTCATCGAGTTTTATTCACGATAAGCGTTTATCCCAGCGGCCTGTTGGAAGACAGGCCGAAAGCTTATAGAGGTTTAAGTATGTGCAGATATAACACACCCCTGTACTGGGAAAAAGCTCTGCTTGACAACCGTGATGTCTGGCGGAGCTCCTTCCCGGACGGTAGGCCCAAGGGCCATCCCCTTTTTATTAATACAACGCTCATTAATTACGGCAGCAGTGTTCTGGATAATAATTGGGCCAGTCATGACGAGCCCTGTTCCATACTTGGATTTCTGCAGTACATATACCTGCCCTTTGTTTTCTATGATGTGGTTCATGACGGCAATGCAAGTCTTATTATTCCCATCGACTCCACCCAAAATTACCTTGCCTGGCTTAAGGAAAAGGCCCCTCAGCATTTCGAAGACATGAGAAGTCAATTTAATCAGATCATGGCACTCTGGGAGTCGGAGCCGTCCTCAAAGCTAAGCCGCATGAAGGCCTTCTGCACTGAATTCAGCCGCTTTTGGACCACCTCTCGCCGCATTGTTCATGTTGCGGTTTTTGAAACACCTTATGAGATTGCAGACAGCTTGCTTGCACAGATAGCTTTTCCTGAAGTTCTTAAGGAGGAAATCGGCATGACCCCTCAGCAGTTGAATACCCTTTGCGAGGATTATTACCGTGATGCCTTTATTCGTCGGAATTTTGTTTCCATCCTGAATAACAAAATCGGCTGCATTGTCTGAATACTTTTTTCCTGTATATGCCCTCTTTCCCGTCAGAGCTTTGCCCAATGCCATCACAGGTATAACGGCAGGCTTATGCTTACCTTAAAAAGATCCCCGTCCGTGGCTATGGTCAGCTTTCCTCCGCAGAGGTTTACGAAGCTTTTGCTGATGGCAAGTCCCAGGCCCGATCCTTCGGTGGTACGGGCTTTGTCGCCGCGCACAAAACGTTCCATAATCTCTTCTGCAGTAAAATCCATCTCGTAGCCGGAGGTGTTTTTGAGAGTAACGACGGCGGTATCCTCTGCTGCCGTCAGCTCGATAAACACACGTGAGCGAGGCATGGAATAGTTTAATGCGTTCTGAATAAGGTTTGCCAGCGCGCGATAGAGCTTGCTGCCGTCACCGGTCACCGGTACCGGTGTATTGGGTATGTTGAGCCTGAAAATCAGGCCGGAACTGCGAATCGCCTCATCCATATCGGCCATGGTTTGTCTCAAAAGCTTGGCCAGATCCAATTTTTCCAGGGTCAGGGGCATATTGCCGCTGGTAGCTTTGGATAAATCAAAAAGGTCCTGAATGAGGATTTTAAGCCGCTCCGATTTTTCCGTTAAAATGCGTACATACTCCGCCGATTTAAGAGGAAGCTCCTCCTGCTCCAGTAAATTCACATAACTGATGATAGAGGTTAGGGGAGTTTTCAGATCATGGGAGACATTGGTGACCAAATCGATTTTTTGCCTTTCACTTTTAATCCGCTGCTCCACCGCTTCCACTACCCGCTCCCCTATCCGATTCAGGCTTGAAGCTGCAGGGTAAAGTTCCGAATTGAAGCTTAAGCTTAAGGCCTCATTATTCCAGCTATCCCCCATTACCTCGATATGCTCCACCAGTGCGGCAAGCTCCCGGGTTTGCCGGATGTACTGCTTCGCCCATTTTATCCAGCCATATACCTCAGTGGCGAGAAGCAGAAAAAAAAGCGGAAGCTGCCAGCCGATTGTGCCATAAACATTTAAGTGGCTGAGACTTCCCAGCAGGCATAAAATCATTAGCGTCAAAATAAGTGCTTGTGCTGCCATGTAGATGCGGAAGCGATCCAGCCGCCTTTTCTCCAGCGGAAAACGGCGTTCATAGGCCAAATATCGGTCTGTCAATCGCTTCAGAACATTTCTGACCACTTGGAACAGGCTGTTGGATAAAAAGTCTTTTTTATGTATCAGAACATCCCACGCCAGAACATAGAGCCACCAGAAAAGAACAAGAAGCCCGAAAAGAAACACAAAGGGGTTTTCAGCCCAAGCCATGGTCCCAAATACGACTAACAGAAGAATTAAGGTGACAAGAAGCTTAATCTCAAGAGGTGCCTTACCTGCTTTACCGGCAAGCAGTCTGTCCATAAGGCGTTTGTCTCTTCTGCTGTAATAGGCATATATCAGAAGAAGAAGGGCAAAAATGCCGCCTGCGCCGCATATAAGGAGATAGGTTCTCACGGTTTCACTTTGAAGCTTGATGGCATAGAGACTGTCCTCCGTCATTGTAAAGCGGGAAGGCTTTGTCAGATCCTTTTTTACGCCCAAAAAAAGCCTCAGAGAATTAAGATCTACATAGGAAGGCAAATTGTTTAGGGAAGCGGTAATAAAATCCCGGTTTTCCACTTCGGAGACATCTCGCCAGGCTCCGTTCTGATATATATAAAGAACGCTTCCTTTATAGTAGGCACCATAGGAAAAATCCTTGGACAGAATGGGAAAGTTGTCTTCTCCCATACTCCAGCCCCCCGCATTGTTCCCGGCCACGGCCTTGGTTTGGTCATTAATGGCATAGTAGGCCAGGTTACTCCCCTCACGGGAAAGCTTTAATTCATAATCCCTGTAATAAATGCTGCTTGTGTTTTCCACAAGCTTTGCCAGGTTTCCAAGCTGATTGCCCATATGAAACCGGAAATAGCTTAATTCGGTTATTTCACCGGATAGATAATACTTCACGTCACTTATAAAGGTATCACCCTTTTGAGATTCCCATGCAAGCAAAGTACCAAAGTAAACTCCGGAGATAAGAAGTGTCGCTCCAATGAAAAAGCTAAGCCAGCTTACGACCATCTTAGATTTTTTCAATTTTGTATCCAATTCCCCATACCACCTTTAAATATCTGGGTTCCTTAGGGTTAATTTCAATTTTTTCACGAATCCGCCGTATATGTACCATTACCGTGTTCTCCGCGCTGAAGGCCGGAGCTTCCCATACCCGTTCATAAATTTCCTCGGCTGGAAAGGTGCGCCCCGTATTGCGCATCAAAAGCTCTACAATCCGGGTTTCCGTGGCAGTGAGCCGTATAGGCTCTCCGCTTAAGGTAAGAACCCTGGTGTCAGGGTCAAAGCGAAGATCGCCTGTTTGAAAGCATCGGGCTGCATCACGGCCGTTGATGTCCCCCAATACCATGTAACGGCGAAGCTGGGCTTTAACACGGGCCAGAAGCTCAAGAGCATTAAAGGGCTTTGTGATATAATCGTCGGCACCCATGGATAAACCTAGAATTTTGTCCGTATCCTCCGATTTTGCCGAAAGAAGAATAATTGGAATGTTCCTGTCCTGGCGTATTTTCATAGTGGCTGAAAGGCCGTCCAGACCGGGCATCATAATATCCATAAGAATGAGCCGGATATCCTTCCTGCCTATGAGCTCCAGTGCCTGGCTGCCGTCATAGGCCATCAAAGCCGTATAGCCTTCTTTTTCCAATAGAATAGAAATAGCGCCAACGATTTCCTTGTCGTCATCGACAACAAGTACTGCGGGATTTTCCATAGCTTCTCCCATAACTCTCTTAAGTGCTTTTTTGTGGCTAATTAACCTGTGAAACCTCTTATTTCACAGCATAAGGCCATCTGCTTAAAAGAAAGTCGATACTTTTCTTAAATATTTCTTACAAATGGGGACAGGCCTTAATCATCAGGTAATACGGACTTAGTACCCTAACTATTTGCAACAGGGGTTAATGCTGCTGTCATTGGCAATGGGGGTTAGTAACTCAGTCATTGCAATAGGGCTTAGTAACTTAGTCATTGGCAATGGGGCTTAGTAACTCAGTCATTGGCAATGGGGCTTAGTAACTCAGTCATTGGCAATGGGGCTTAGTAGCGAAAGTTATTCGCAATTTGGCTTAGTACCTCAGTCATTCTCAGGCTGGAAAATCATGCTGCTATTGCTCAGGAGGTATAGCCCGTCTTTTTGTATCATAAAATTTTGAAGGCCCGGTGTCAATCCTTTCCAGCCAACAGAGTTGTAATGCATGTAATAATCCCCACACGGTACCGGGGCTACTACAGGCAGAAGAAATATGTTATGCTTTAGTAAGTAAGAAAACACCGGGCATTTTACGGTGTTCGCGTAAAATAAGGAAGCAGGAGGGATGCCTGTGCTGGGACTGACATTAGAAGGGGGCGG
>JAFADM010000498.1 GCA_023424865.1 Bacillota bacterium
AACCTCATAGGTGACGGATTAAGAGATGCCTTTGATCCGAAAATGAAGAGATAGGTGGTGTGTTCTGTGAGCGAAAAGTTAAGCAGCTCTGCTGTAAGCGAGAAAGAAAAGAAGCAGGCCAAGAAGCAGAAAGCCAGAGAAAACCGCCTGTTGATAAAAAAGTTTGAAGCTGCAAAAAAGAAAAAGCATTTACCGGAAAGCGAATATGTTACAAGCATGCGCAACCCGGATAATGTTCTGGAAATTGAAGATTTAAAAACTTATTTTTACACCGACGGCGGGGTCGTTACCGCTGTAAATGGTGTAACAATTGATATACCCGCCAACAAGACGGTTGCGCTAGTGGGTGAGTCGGGCTGCGGCAAATCGGTAACCAGCCTCTCGGTTATGCGCTTGGTTCAAGGCCCCTCAGGTCAGATAGTCGGGGGGCAGATGCGCTTTAACGATGATGGCAAAGCCATTGATCTGGTAAAGGCACCTCTTCCCGTAATGCAGAAAATTCGTGGAAACAAGATTGGCATGATCTTTCAGGAGCCAATGACAAGCCTCAATCCGGTTTTTACCATAGGAAATCAGATTGATGAGACCATTGCTCTTCACTCTCCCGAATTGGGAAAAAAGGAAATTAAAAAAAGAACCATCGATATGCTGAAGCTTGTGGGTATAGCCCGTCCCGAAGGTATTTACGATTCCTATCCCCATGAACTGTCCGGAGGCATGCGGCAAAGGGCAATGATAGCCATGGCGCTTTCCTGCGATCCCAAGCTTATTATTGCAGACGAACCCACAACAGCCCTGGATGTTACCATTCAGGCCCAGATTCTGGATCTGCTTCGTAAGTTAAAAGATCAGATAAATGCCAGTATTCTTCTCATCACCCATGATTTGGGCGTTGTAGCTGAAATGGCAGATTATGTTGTTGTTATGTACGCGGGAAGAATTATAGAACAGGGAACCTCCAAGGATATCTATAAGAATCCCAAGCATCCCTATACCATAGGCCTTTTAAAGAGCAAGCTGGCATTGGGCAGGTCCGAAGGAAATCTGTACTCTATTCCGGGACAGGTACCCCATCCCATCGATCTTCCGGATTTCTGCTATTTCTCCGGACGGTGCGATAAGTGCATGGACGTATGCAGGAAAAAATACCCGGATCTTCTGAAGATGAGCGATACTCATAAAGCAGCCTGCTGGCTCTATAAGGAAGGGGTGAAGTAACATGGCTGAGAATATTCTTGAGGTATCTAATCTGGTAAAGCATTTTCCTATTAAGGCCGGCGTGCTTCAAACGGTAAAGGGCTATGTTAAGGCCGTTGACGGCGTATCCTTCACCATAAAAAAAGGAAAGACCCTGGGGCTTGTTGGTGAGTCGGGCTGCGGTAAAACAACCGTAGGAAGAACACTTTTAAGGCTTGTTGAGCCTACCGGCGGTTCGGTTAAATTCAACGGGCAGGACATTTTCAAGCTAAGCCGTTCCTCCTTAAGAAAGCTTAGACCCCAAATGCAGCTTATCTTCCAGGATCCTTACAGCTCACTCCAGCCCAGAATGCCTGTTGGTGAAATTATAGGCGAAGCGGTTAGAGAGCATAACCTGGTATCCAAGGCAGAGTATAAGGCCTATGTTAAAAAGGTAATGGAGGATTGCGGCCTTCGCGGTTATCATATTGACCGCTATCCCCATGAGTTTTCCGGCGGACAGAGACAGAGAATATGCATTGCCAGAGCTATTGCGCTCAAGCCCAGTCTCATTGTCTGCGATGAACCGGTTTCTGCTTTGGATGTTTCCATTCAGGCCCAGATTATTAATTTGATGACCACTCTTCAGAAAGAGCATGGATTGAGCTACCTTTTTATATCCCATGACCTTTCAGTAGTAGAGCATATATCCGACGACGTAGGTGTCATGTACCTTGGGACAATGGTGGAAATGGCGCCTAAGAGCAAAATATTCAAGACACCTCTGCATCCTTACACCAAGGCCCTGTTCAGCGCCGTTCCCGTACCGGATCCGGATATTAAAATGAACCGGGTAATTCTTCAGGGGGATATACCTTCGCCGGCTAATCCGCCAAAGGGCTGCAAGTTCCATACCCGTTGCCCTGAATGCATGGAGAAGTGTAAAACAGAGGAACCTAAAGTTATCGAGCACAGTGAAGGGCATTTTGTCAAATGTCATCTGTACACTTAAGCGGGCTATGCCCGCAACCCAACGGATACAAAGCGCCGATGAAATAACCTGTTTTTTATTGGCACTTATCAGCTATGAGGCAATAAAGGGATTATAAGTGATGAAAGAAACAAGCAATAAGAAAAAGCAAAAAGAAAAGTGGGTTGACGACGGAAGAACCATTGCGGATATGAATGTACCGGGGATGCCCTGGAATGCCGAGAGGGGTGACCGGATCAGGCGTAAAAAGCCTGATAACAAACCTTCCCATCATGAACCTCTGCAACTGACCAAGGGAGAGCGGCGTGCCATGATAATGGGTGCCTTTCTGGCGGTATTGCCTTTTGCATTGGTTATCTTCTTAGGCTTTTTCTTCATTGTCTTTGTGCTGGATTTTTTCTGGCTCAATTAACTGAATTAGTCCATTCTATTTGTTATAAAAGCATGACATTTACATTGTCGTGCTTTTTTTCTATCCCGGTACGATATAATGTTTAAGGGGCCATCGCTTTACCTAAATTATTATCCAATTGTTAGGAAAAAAGGCTCCCACTGCCGATATAATAATTATTAGAATTTTATTTCTGCATGAGGACATTCAGGTTAAGGCCTTATAAGGGCCTTATAAAGGAGACAGAAGGATGAGAATAAATGCAACAAAGAATCAAAGACGATTTGGCAGACATAAAACAGGTAGGGCAGCATTGGCTGCAATCGGTCTTATCAGCCTGTCTCTCTTATTTGGCAGTTGTTCCATGGATAATTCTCCTGACGGATTAGAATTTCAATCCGGCGCACTGTATTTTTTTGAAGATTACGATGGGGTTATCCGGCTGCTGGATGAAAAAATGGAAGACGCAAACACCAGCGCAAAGCTCATTCATTATAAAGGAACAGCCTATATAATGACTGGAGATTATGATTCAGGACGCCAAACCCTTGAAGCAGGTCTCAGCACCAGCTTGGAGGATGAAGAAAAGGCGCTCCTGTACAATGATTTAAGCAGGGCGAATTATCTTCTTGAAGACTATAACAAGGCCCTTTTTTATAGCTCTCTGTGTATTGAAACAACGAAGAGTGGTATAGCAAACGATTATTTAAATTATGCCAATGCTCTTCTTGCGCTTGATAATGACGATGAAGCTGAAAGAGCTTATGATAGCGCGGCTTCAAAGGACAGCGGCAATGCGGAAATCTATTTTGGCCTGGGCCGTATTTACTACAACAGGCAGGATTACGAAGGTGCCGTCACTCAGCTTGAAAAGGCTTATAAGCTTTCCTCATCCTTTGATGTCTGTCGTTATCTCGGTATTGCCTATATGCAGCGGGACGGAGATCCGCAAAAGGCTGTCGAGTATCTGAACAGAGCCGATGAGCTGGCTAAGAAAACGACAGAAAAAGAGGCTCTCGAGGTAAGCTGGATCCAGTATGATCTCTATATGGAGGATTATTTATCGGCTATTAACCGAGGCGAGCCCCTGATTGAAAAAAATCCTTATGATTACGAGCTGGTAAGTGGCCTGGTTGAAGCCCTTATACAAAGCCAGCGCTATGAGGAGGCCCTGTCCCATCTCGCTAAGGCCTGGCCCCATCCCAATGAGCTAATAAATGATATCACTTCATACAGAAAGAAAATGCTTAAGCTTGAGCTCAAGGTGCATGTAAATGCCAACCAGCCAGAAAAAGTGGAGGATACTGTAAACGCATTGATAAATTGGGAGAAGAAAGCCTTTCAAAAGGAAGCAGCTTCTGCCCGGGATAAAAAGAACAGCTCAGTGGAAGGTTTGAATAAAACCGGAACCATAAAGGAGCGTGAAGCGGAAATCTATAACGAGGTAGGGGATATGTTCTACTATTTATCCGATTACCTCAATGCCGTTCCTTATTTTGAAAAGGCATTGGAGCTCCTGCCGAAGGATGAAACAAGCGCTGTAAATATAGCTGCAGCTCTTTATTATTCCAAGCGCTATTACCGTTGCCTTGAATTTGTAGACGGTATACAGGCAACAATTGAAAGCCCTAGTCTTTATCGTTTTGCAGCCTGGTCGTATTCAGAGCTTATGGAGCCTGACGAGGCAATAGAAATGTACAAGCAAGTTTTGAACTTCTGGCCTGACGAGGCCAATATTCAGACGGAAATTGGCTGGGAGTATTATTACAAGCAGGATTATATCCATGCCAGGGAATGGGCGGAGAGAACTCTGAAGAGTTCGCCTTCCGATACTTATGCAAGAGAGCTGCTAAATTCGGTGGCACTGGAAGAACGGCCTTTGGATCAGCGCATTTCAGAGTTTATAGAGCAGAATTACCTGTATTACAGTGATAAGGAAGCCTATCAGAAGGTTAAAGCGCAGCTCAGCACTAAAACGAAACAGGATGCTGACGATGTGGAAGCGCTTTTAAATGCTGCAATCCTGCCGAATGACTATTTTACCTACATTTTGAAAGAGTCGGACTACGTTAATGAAGTACAATACGAGGATTACGCAACGGTGTATCAATTGGAAAGAGAAGGCCTTGATGAGGAAACGGTTTTTGTTCGCATTTCAAGCTTTGAGGCCAATACAGGCGTTGAATTTCTCGACATTCTGGATACCATTTCAAATACGGAAGATAAAGCTTTAATTCTTGACATGCGATACAACTATGGCGGGGAAACCCAAAGCGGCATTGAAATTGCCGACAGCCTGCTGCCTGAGGTGGTCATCAGCAATCTTATTTACCGCAACGGTGAAGCCGTTCCCTATTATTCCGACAGAAATCAGGTTGCTTTTAAGCATATCTATATTTTAGTTGATGAGG
>JAFADM010000505.1 GCA_023424865.1 Bacillota bacterium
CGGCTGTCTTCGTAAACCTCAAGATCCGCGGAAACAATAATATCGGGCAGAACCGCATCGGGGCGGGCAAGGTACTCGGACATATGCTCCGGGTGGCCCAGTCCGAAATAGCGAACGGTAAGCTGTATGCCTTCTGTAAGCAGGCGCTGTGTCAATTCCTCCAGAAAGGCCTTCTCCTTATTTTGCAGTATGCAGATATGATTCCAGTAAAGTAAAACCTGTGTCATGCCAGATGGGCTCCTCTCCTTAACAGAAGCTGATGCTTCCGCTGTGTCTGATAGTCCAGGCTTAACGCCTCAAAAAGGGCCTTTTCCGCTGCTGTCCGTTCCACCACAGCCTTGATGGCACCGTTTCCCATAACGATGCGGCAAGGTGCCATAAGCGCGGTATGGGGGTCGTGAGTAACGACAAGCACCAGCTTATCCTGCCGCCGCAAAAGGCTAAGGGCTTTTTCCTTATCAATGCCCGCATTCTCAATCTCATCAATCAGAACCACGGGGCTGTCGCAGATAAGGGCAATATCGGCAATCATCAGCGCCCGGGTCTGGCCTCCGCTTAAAAGGTTCAGGTTCTGAAGCGGTGCAATGGGTTCCGGAGTAATGGCATTAGCCAGGGACAGCACTTCCTCCGTGTTGGGTTCTTTTCCGCGGCAGCAGGCGTGGAGAACCAGAAAATCCGAAACGGTGGTATCCAGAATAAAGCGCATGCTCTGACCCAGATGGGCCATGAGTCCGGCCGAAACAGCCTGTCTGTCCTTGCGGGGAACAGGCATGTTATCCAAAAGGACCTGCCTTCCGGTAACAGTATCCCCGTCGGCAAGCTGCTCCACATCCTTTATGAGGCGGCTTTTGCCTGAGCCTGTGTCCCCCACTATGGTATAGAGCTCGCCGGTTTTCAGGGTGAGGGTGGTATACCCTTCCTTAAGGCCGGATTTATCCCGGCCGCTTAAAAGCGTCAGCGTGGGCATGCCATAACCTCCTTAAAGTCAATCTTGCCCACCACGCCCTGCTGAAAGGCGTTGCCTACACGCCTTTCACCGATGCAATAGGAACAAACGCCGCCGGGCATGGTGTAACGAAGACCGTCACCCTCAAATTCATCCACCTGGGGAAGCTCTAAGAGCCAACGGGCCAAAGGCTCTACGCCGTAACCCGCAAGACCGTCCACCGGGAAAATTTCAGCAGTGGGATTAAGCTGGTGCAGCTTCCATATCATAATTTCACGCTCAGCCTGAGAGACCATATCTATTTTAGTTAAAACTACGAAATCAGCCTGAGTCAGCATTGGGCCCAACTGGGCAGGGGCACGACAACTGGAGGTGCAATCCAGTACGCAGCCGGAGGCCATGCGTTTTGTGGCCGGGGAGCAGCGGTGGCATAGGCCTGCCGTTTCTATAAGCAGAGTGTCACAGTTAACGCTGTCGGCCCAGCTCCAGAGCTCAGGCAAATTGGATATTAAAAAGTGATCGGGGCAGATGTCCTGGCTGAGCCCTGTCACACAGGGCAGACCCAGGCTCTGGAAAAGTCTGCCGTCCTGGGTTTGGAGGCAGTCGATCTTGCAGACGCAGGGGAAAGCGCCTCCTGTGAGCAGGGATGGATAAAGGGATTTAACCACTGCGGTTTTACCTGACGCAGAGGAACCTGAAAATAAAATTGTTTTTCTGGGCATGGAGGTCAACTCCTTTGGTTCGGATCATCAATTTGTAATTTAGCTTTTTTAAGCGCCTACAGCCTTCCTATTACAAATCAAAGATTCGGATTCGATGAAATAAAGTTAGACGAAGCTTACCATAATGGTGAGGCAGCTGTCAGTATCATATGAGACTGTCAGCAGGCTAATGTGGTATTGACTTTTTCAGGTCGGGCGGGGTAAAATAACGCGTGAAGTTAGTCTTTGCTAACTGATTGGAAACAAACACACCACGCTTAACATAAAACTCACCAAGCCTGACAACGAACACACCGCAAAACGCCTTTTTGCGGAATCAACCAAGGAGATTGCTCCCATGACAACCCAGGAAATGTTGTCCTGCCTCAATGCCAGCCCGCTGCTTAAGGGCTGCGGTGTCTCAACTGAGCTGATGTGGACCCACGCTTACCGCGGCGGGCAAATTGTCAGTGATCGGGCGGAGGGGCGCGCCTCTGTGGGGTTGGTGGCTTCTGGGCAGGTGGATGTATATTCGGTTGCCATGGACGGACGGGATGTACAGCTTAACGTTCTGGAGCCGGGGGAGTGCTTTGGCATCTCCAATTTGCTCTGTCCGGCTGAGCTGGAAACGGTGCTTCGCTGCCGGACGGATACGGTGCTTATTTATATTCCCAAGGAAGCTCTGGTTTCGGCAATGGAAAAGGATTCCGTTCTGGCTCTTCGCTATGCGGCTTACTGCAATCAAAAGATCCAGTTTTTAATCCGGCGCATAGAGCTTTTAACCATGCAGTCCTGCCGGGGAAAGGTCATTGAGTATCTCCTTTCACAAAAGGATGGGGAAGGCAAGGTTCGGCCCGGCTTTTCCCGGGAGGAGCTGGCCCGTCATCTGGGGGTCAGCCGCGCGGCACTCTTTCGTGAGCTGTCCTTTCTCCAGTCCCAGGGTTTTTTAGTGGCCGAAGGCCAGGCTATAAGGGTAACTGATCCGGCAGGGTTAAAAAAGTTGCTGTACCAGCGTTCCGGCTCCTGAAAAAGAGTAATTCCCTGCAAAAACTCCTAAAACCTACTCAACAATTCATTTTTGCAGTAGAATAGATATGAAATTCAGAAAGGAAATGAATATGAAAAGAACATTGTCAGTCCTTATAACGCTATCACTTGCGTTTACACTTATGGCAGGCTGTTCTGCCGCTCCAAACACGAGCTCTCCCACACCCACTGTGGCAGCCACAACTCCCACACCTACCCCTGCACCCACTGAAACTCCCACTCCGGAGCCTGTGGCCGAGCCTGTGGCCGAGCCTGTGGACGTGAATGTCCTGGCTCTTAAAGGGCCTACCGCCATGGGCATGGTGGAATTCATGAACGCGGCGGAAGAGGGAAAAGCAGCAGACAACAATTATGGGTTTACCATTGTAGCAGCTGTCGATGAGGTAGCACCCAAGCTTGTTCAGGGTGAGGCCGATATTGCAGCCGTACCGGCCAATCTGGCCTCTGTTTTGTATAACAACACAAAAGGCGGGGTTAAGGTACTGGCCATTAATACCCTGGGCGTTCTGTACATCGTAGAAAATGGCGAAACCGTAAGCTCTGTGGAGGATCTCAGAGGCAAAACCATCTATGCCAGCGGAAAAGGCGCTACCCCTGAATATGCCCTCAACTACATACTCACCCAAAACGGTATTGATCCTGCCTCCGATGTCACCATTGAGTGGAAAAGCGAGCATGCCGAATGCCTGGCAGCTCTTACAGCCAATAAAGATGCCATTGCCATGCTCCCCCAACCCTTTGTTACCACCGCTCAGACCAAGGCTGAAAGCATCCGTGTTGCCCTTGACCTGACCCAGGAGTGGGACAAGCTTCAGGCAAACGCTCAGGCACCCTCTGCCCTCGTTACCGGTGTGGTGGTAGCCCGTACAGCCTTTGTAGAGGAAAACCCGGAGGCGGTAAAGGCCTTCCTGGATCATTACAAGGCTTCGGTTGAGTATGTTAATGCCAATGTTGAAGAGGCAGCCGCACTCATAGAAAAATACGATATCGTTCCCGCTGCCGTAGCGGTAAAGGCCCTTCCCAAATGCAATATTGCCTTCATAGAGGGAAGTGAAATGAAGGATAAGCTTTCAGGCTACCTTTCGGTGCTTTTTGAGCAAAATCCCAAGTCAGTGGGCGGAGCACTACCTGATGATGCATTTTATTTCAGCCGGTAAATCGGCTAAAGCAGGTAAACCTGATAAACCCGGTAAGCCCGGCAAACCTGGTAAACCTGGTAAACCTGGTAAACCCGGCAAAAAGCCGGGAACCATAAAACCATGGGCCGTCCTGCTGTGGCTGGGCGTATGGCAGGCGGGCAGCATGGCCCTGGGACAGGAGATCCTTTTGGTATCTCCTGTCTCCGTTTTGCTGCGTCTGGGGGAGCTTATTATAACATCGGATTTCTGGAAATCCATTATCTTTTCCCTTATGCGCATCGGCGGCGGCTTTATTCTGGCTGTTGGGGCAGGATGTCTTCTGGCAGCCCTTGCTGCCGGTTTTAAAAAAACGGAGGAACTTTTGGCTCCTCTGATGCTGGCAATAAAAGCCATTCCGGTGGCTTCCATTATTATACTGGTTTTAATTTGGGTGTCTTCTAAGAATCTTTCGGTACTCATTAGCTTCCTCATGGTGCTTCCGGTGATTTATACCAATGTTTTAGGCGGAATCCGGAGTACCGACGATAAGCTTCTTGAAATGGCCAGGGTGTTTAATATACCGGTTTGGAAACGGATCCGGTATATTTATGTCTCACAGGTGCTCCCCTTTTTTCGCTCTGCCTGTTCGGTAGCCCTTGGATTGTGCTGGAAATCCGGCATTGCGGCGGAGGTTATCGGAATCCCCAAAGGCTCTATAGGCGAAAAGCTATATAATGCAAAAATCTATCTGGATACTCCGGATCTTTTTGCGTGGACCCTTGTTATTGTGTTCATCAGCCTGGCCTTTGAACGGTTGTTCCTGGCTGTGCTGAATCGGGGCGTATCCCGTTTGGAGAGGATTTGACAGATGAACGATATTACACTTTCGAAGCTCTGTAAGGCTTATGGAGCCAATAAGGTGCTGGAGGACTTCTCTACGGTTATCCCCGCGGGCAAGGTCACCTGTCTTATGGCTCCCTCCGGGCGGGGAAAGACCACCCTGCTCCGCCTTATTATGGGGCTGGAGCAGCCGGACAGCGGCACCATTTCCGGAATGACCGGCCTGAAGCTCAGTGCGGTCTTTCAGGAGGATAGGCTGTGCGAAAACTTAAGTCCCGCAGCCAATATCCGGCTGGTATGTCCAAGGCGAAGCTACCAGGACATTGCTTCCGCTATGTCCAATGTAGGCCTGTCCGGCTGTTTGAACCAGCCCGCCCGGGAGCTGTCGGGGGGCATGCGCCGCAGGGTCGCCCTCCTTCGGGCACTTATGGCGGATTATGACATGCTTATTCTGGATGAGCCTTTTAAGGGCCTGGACAGCGAAACAAAGCTAGGGGTTATGGAGGATGTAAGAAGGCGAAGCCAGGGAAAAACTGTGATTTTGGTAACCCACGATCCCCAGGAGGCAAAGGCTTTGAAGGCGGATTTTTATATTCCCATGTGATTTTTCGGAACCTCAGGCTCCCTGTGCCGGATTCAAAGGAATTTAAGAAGCATTCTTCTTTAATGTTCTGTCTTTTAGAAATAATGTATAATAGATTTAAGACATGTAACAGGAGTGGAAGAAGAAGGTTATGAAAAAAATACTTGTTACTGCAAGTACCCTTATAGTGATAATAGCGTCTTTATTTACTTTTACTTCCTGCTTAAATCAACAAAAAGACATTCAGGTTTATTCCTTTAGCGGAAAAAACGACACTTTTGCAGTCAATAATGGTGTAATTATTGTAACGGAGGATTTGGAAAAATTTATTGGCGGTGATTTAAGCTTTGGAAATGCACAGCCAAATGTAAAAAATAGTGCCGTAAGGTATTACTTTTTTAAAGACGGTATGGATACAACCCTGCTGGAAAACGTGGATATGAACAGTAATGGCGGTGTTCTTCAAAAGGATACGGGCTCCATCAGCTCAGAAGATCTATTCTATGGAAATGATTTGGAATTAATTGTAAAATCCTTGAATTTCTCACTTAAAGGAACCTTCATATCCGGTGAAAAATTTGAATATAGCATCCCTCTTGAAGTAAAAAGGATTTATTAATTTACTTGCCTTTTTTCTCCACAAACAGGCAGATCCATCCACAACAAAATAAATCGATGATTATCCGTATACCCTAACAGATAGAATTAGGCTAAAATAAGGCTATAGGTTATGAAAGGTGAGGAATGGATGTATCATTTGGTTCTGGTTGAGGATGAAGAGATTGAGCGGGAGTATTTGCGGCGCTTTGTTAATTGGGAAAAAATGAATATCGAAGTTGCCGCAGCCTTTGAAAGCGCTGAAGAAGCTCTGTCCTTTGCGGAACGCAACAGAGTGGACATACTCCTGACCGACATAAAGCTCCTTGGCATATCGGGCCTGGCGCTGGCCAAAAAGCTTCTTTCCATTAAGCCCGAGGTTAAAGTGGTTATTCTATCCGGGTATCAGCAGTTTGAATATGCCAGGGAAGCGGTGGATATAAGGGCCATGTCCTTTCTGACAAAGCCCGTGGATATGTCCGAGCTGGAAGCCGTGTTTACGAAGGTTGTGGAGCAATGCGTCCGGGAAGAGAATGAAAAGCTTGAAAAGGCAAGACTTCAGGAAATCGTGGAAAGAAACATGCCCGTTCTTAAAAATAAATTCTATGAGGATTTGCTCCACGGCCGCCTGACGGCTTCCGAAACCGAAAGATACGGATCGTCCTTCGGGCTTACTAAAACCGATGGCATTTATAATGTTCTGGTCTCGGAGATTGATGCCTTTGCCACATTGACGGAAAAGATGGAACCCTCGGAAATCCATTTGCTTCAAATAAGCGTCCTTGAAATTATGAAGACCGTTTATATGCCGCCGGGAAGTGTGAACCTGTCCATAAGGGACGGACGCTTCGGAACCCTTGTGGTCCTTGACGGAGTTGAGGCTGAAAATGCCTATAAGAAGGGGCTGGAGCTGGCCCAGGATATACAGGGCAAGGTTAATCAGAAGCTTAATCTGGAGATGACTGTGGGGATCGGCAAGGAAGCCCGTAATCTGGCGGATCTTAAAATCTCCTATCAAAAGGCCTGTGATGCGGTAGCCTTTAAATTTTACATGGGAAGCAACCAGATTATCCATTATAAGGATATTTACTATGATGAAAACAGCGGGGGCATCGATCTTGAGGAAGCGGGAAGGCAGACGGCCACAGCCGTTGGTCTTTGTGACAGGGAAAAGCTGGAAGCCTTATTAATCAAGCTGTTTGATGATCTGCGCGCAAAATCCGGCACCGACAATTACATCCGTAACAGCTGTGTTTATCTCTTATCCCGTGTTTCCGCATCTCTCCAGGAAATTCACGAAAGCTTCGGCAAGGTCTTTGGCGATGAGTCCCTGGTATGGCAGAAGATACTAAAAATTGATACGGCCTTCGATCTCCAGCTTTGGCTTACCAATATTTTAAACGCCGTCATTGATTATCTTGCGGAAAAAAAGGCAGGGAGTAATAAACGGATTATTGCAAGCATACTGCGTTATGTTGAGGAAAATTACCACAGGAACATCGGTATTTCAGACATTGCGGCCCAGGTTTACCTTTCACCCAACTATATCAGCGTTATTTTCAAAAAGGAGACAGGAGAAGCCTTCTCCAATTATCTCATCCGTTACCGAATGGAAAAAGCGTCCGCCATGCTAAAGGAAACGAATTTAAAGGTCTATGAAATAGGGGACAGGGTGGGGTACACCAACACATCTCATTTTTGTACGGCGTTTAAAAAAATGTATGGGGTGAGCCCGAATGATTACAGGGAAAGAATCTGAAAGAGTTGCCGCATTGAAAAGCCGGCTGCTTCATCCCCTTAAGCGGATGAAGCTCATACCCAAGCTATCCATTTCCTATATCCTTATCATTCTTCTTTGCATAGCCATTATCGGAGGATTTTATTATATCCGCCTCTACCAGAGCATTACCCAATCCACAGAGGAGCTTTTGGGAAACAATATTTCCCAGGCAGAGGAAAGTCTGGAATATAAAATTGAGCTTTACAATACGCTGGCCGATATTCTTTATCTCAACAGCAATATGCAGGAGCTCCTTTTTAAGGAATATTTCGAGCCCATAAGCCGGTATATCGCTCTGGACGAAATTCAGAAGCACCTTCTGCCTCTTATGGACGGGTATAAGGACGTGGCCTCCCTTCGTCTTTATGTTACCAATGAAACCATCGTCCCCTTTGAGGATTATGTCATGAGCATTAAAAATGTGGAAAGAGACGCATTCTACAGGAGCCTTTCCATTCATGACGATAATGTGAAATGGCTGATTATGGAGAATATGCCCGTGCCCGGAAACGGGTCGGGAGGCTACACTCCAAGTCCGGGGGCAGAGGTTCCCATGCTTACCAATCAGATCGCCGTCATTAAAAATATGCGCCATTTACCCACGGGCACTTATCTGGGCTTTCTCATGGTGCGTATTAATATGGAGAGCCTCTTCAGAGGTATTTCCTACATGGAGGATGCCAGCGAGGGGTGGTTTGACGTGACGGACAAAAACGGCAAGCTAATCTACAGCGCGGCGGACAAGGATTCTAATAACGGCGAGGAATCTTATGTTGACAGGGTTCAGGCCAGGTATGGTGAAATCCTGACGGAAACGGAAAGCAGTGTAACCCTGCCCGTAGACGGAAAAGACTATCTTCTTCTGTCCCGTACCATTGAGCCCACGGGCTGGAAAATATTCTATGTAAACCCTCTTAGCAGGTATCAGAGCGATATGGAGAGCCTTCGAACAGCCACCATTATTCTTGTGGGAATATCCCTTACTCTGTTTGCTCTGCTTTCCTATTTTATGGCTATGGGCTTTTCAAAAAAAATACTGCTGTTGTCCCAATCCATGAAGCATCTGGAGGACGGCAATTTCAACATCCGTATTCCGGTGAGCGGCAGCGATGAAATTGATAAGCTTGGGGAAGGCTTTAATGTGATGACCCATGAGCTTAAGAAGCTTATGGACGAGGTGGTTGTGGTAAAGGAGCGGGAAAAGGAGGCCGAGCTTAAGGCGCTTCAGGCCCAGATCAATCCCCATTTTCTCTATAATACCCTGGCCTCCATCAGCTATTTGAGTGCGGAGTACGGAGCGGAAGACATTATGAAAATTTCCAATGCCCTTGCCAAATTTTACCGTATTTCCTTAAGCAAAGGCAGGAATATTATACGCATCCGGGATGAATTGGAGCATATCCGGGCTTATATGGACATTCAGGACATCCGCTTTAAAAAGAGGATCCGAATGGTCTATGAGATAGACCCCGCAGTTCTTAATGGAAGCTCCCCCAAGCTTCTCCTCCAGCCCTTTGTGGAAAATGCCGTTCTTCATGGCATGTGGGTGAACAAAAAAAGCATTACCATACGCATTGTGGTTAAGAGAGAGGCGGACCTGGTTCTCTGGAAGGTTATTGACGACGGTGTTGGAATGGACAGGGAAACCCTGGACATTATCTCAGGGGATGTGGATAAGCCTGAAAGAGGCTATGGTGCTGTTAATGTGGATCGCCGCATTAAGGTCAGCTTCGGCGAGGAATACGGTGTCAAGGTATTCAGCCTGCTCGGCGCGGGTACGGCCGTGACGCTGTCCATACCCTACATTCCCTATGATGAAATAGCCGATAAATAACGGATTTCGTTAAAAGCTTCTGTGATTTGACTATTTGGTTTTTATTCCGTCGGAATGAAGGATGCAATGGAAACGAAACAAATCGATGATAGTGAATATTGTCAAGGGGTTCTTGTTCATGGAACAATAAAGACAGGTAATTCATCCATCTCCTTATGGTAGCCGGCACCATAACAGCGAGAGCGTTCCTTAAGGCGCAAAGAATGATTTACAATGAAATCTAAGGAGGATGCTATCGATGAAAAAAGTCATTGTGACAATTCTGACCATGATGCTGGTATTCTCGG
>JAFADM010000015.1 GCA_023424865.1 Bacillota bacterium
AAATAAACCGGCATACCCAAAAAAGTAAAAAGGTAGTAGGCCACGTAGGCGCCGATCATGATGAGCTCACCGTGGGCCAGATTCACCACCTGCATATGACCGAAAATAATAACAAGGCCCAGGGCCATCATCAGGTACAGGGCCGATGCGTTGAGTCCGTTAAAAAGCTGTGCGAGTAACATAGGTAAATCCCCTTCGTGTGATAACCCTTCTAATCAGGGAAAACCGCAGGCACCGCCAGGCCTCCTTGGTAAGAGGTTGGCGGCGCCAACGCTTTTAAAACTTCGGTGTATGCCCTTTTTATAGAATTAATCTTAAAAAGGGTGTCGTGGTGTTATTAAAGAATCGTCCCATTAAGCGGGGCATGATTAAGGAGCCGGATTGGGAGCAATAAGGTCGGCGGATTCGTATACGATTTCAAACACACCCTGGTCGTTAACCTTGCCGATGCGGGATTTAACCCATACATGCTGATTGGTGGTGTCAACGCTGATTTTACCCTGGGGTGCGTCAAATTCCAGTCCGCCAAAGGCTTTAATAAGCTTGTCCGCAGAAGTGGCACCTGCTTTTTCAAGAGCCTGGGCCAAAAGGTATACGCTTGTGTAGGAAGCTTCGGCAACAGCCGTTACCGCGGTTTCCTTGCCGTATTTGGACTCGTACTTGGAGATGAAATCCTTGTTGGCCGGGGTGTCGATGGAATTAAAATAGTTAACGGAGGTGTAATGGCCTGCCGCATTTTCGGCACCCAGGGCCTGAACCATGGACTCGTCGGTGATAAAGCTGGCAATGGGCATTTTTTCAGGATCCAGGCCGTATTGCTTGTATTGCTTGTAGAAGGCTACGGCGCTGTCGCCGTTTAAGTTGCAGTAAATAACATCGGGATTGGCTTCCTTGATTTTTGTGATAATGGAGGAGAAATCGGAATGTCCGTTAGGAACGTATTCCTCTCCTACCACCGTGCCGCCTGCGGCTTCAAGCCCGGTCTTGGCCTGGGAATTGATGAGAGCTACGTATACCGTATCGGTGCCCATTAAGAAGAATTTGTCGCCTGCATTCTCCTTGAGCCAGGGAATGAAGGGATCGCCCTGCTGATTGGGGACACAGCCGGTGTAAATGAGGTTGGGAGAGGGCTTTTCTCCTTCATAGAAGGTAGGGTAGATAAGTACGGAGTTGTTCTGCTCCACCACGGGAGTCATGGCCAAACGGCTTGCGGAGGTGTAACCGCCGATGGTTGCCACAACCTGATCCTGCATGATAAGCTTTTTGATTTTTTCGGCTGCCTTGGCAGGATCCGAACCGTAATCCTCGTAAACAGGCACAAGCTTCTTGCCGTTGACGCCTCCGGCTTCATTCACCTCGTCGATGGCAAGCATGGCCGCATTGTACATGCTTTCCTCCGTGATAGCAAGGGCGCCGCTTTTGGAGAAGAGGATGCCAACCTTGATTTCATCGTTGGCGCCAGCCGCACCGCCACAGGCGGCGGCAGAAAATGCAAGACCCAGAGACATGGAAAGACAGAGCAGCTTTTTCAACATTTTTGACTTCATAATGGGTTCCATTCCTTTCATACTAATATTATAAACCAACACAAACAACAGGAATACCGGATTTAAGACCATTACAGGGTATATTCCCAAACGGCCGGTTTTTTCGTAAACAGCACCCTGCCGTCACGATAGGAGTAAAGCACATCGCTTAAAAAACGCACCGCATCATAATCGTCAGCGGCGTCAAGCAAAATGAAGCGGGCGGGCTTGCCTTCGGCGATACCGTAATCCTTTTCAAGAGACAGGGCTTTGGCACTGTTTTCAGTGATAAAATCCAAGCTCCGCTGTATTTCGTTGTAGCCCATAATCTGGCATACATGAAGGCCCATATCCAGAATACGAAGAAGGTTTCCCGTTCCAATAGGGTACCAGGGATCGCATACGGAATCCTGTCCAAGAGCCACGATCATACCGCTTTCGGTAAGCTCCTTAACCCGGGTGATACCCCGGCGCTTGGGATAGGTATCCATACGCCCCTGCAGATGAATGCTTTCGGTCGGGCAGGAAACAAAGTTAATCTGTGATTTCTTTAACAGGTTAAAAAGCTTGTAGCAATAGGCGTTGTTGTAGGAATGCATGGCCGTGGTGTGGCTTGCCGTCACCCTGCTTCCAAGGCCGGTGGCATAGGCCAGATTGGCCAGCACCTCTAAAAACCTGGACTGCTCGTCGTCGGTTTCATCACAGTGGACATCAATGAGGCGGTTGTATTTTTCAGCCAGCTCCACTATGAATTTAAGGGATTCCACACCCATATCCCGGGTGTATTCATAGTGCGGGATAGCACCGATAACATCGGCCCCCCGGCGCAGGGCTTCCTCCATAAGCTCCTTTCCGTTGGGAAAGGAAAGAATGCCGTCCTGGGGAAAGGCCACGATCTGGATGTCTACAAGGTCCCTAAGCTCTTCTTTAAGCTCGGTAAGGGCATCCAGTGCCAAAAGGCTGGGGTCGGTAACATCCACGTGGGTACGCACGGCCTGAATGCCGTAGCCTGTTTGAAGGCGGATGACCTTTCGGGCATTGTCCTTGATGAGCTCTTTCGTTACTTTTACGGTGCTTTTTCGCTCAGCCCAGATTTGTATGCCCTCAAAAAGGGTGCCGCTCTGGTTAAAGCGGGGTTCCCCTGCCGTTAAAACCGCATCCAGGTGAATATGAGGCTCAATAAAGGGTTGGGTGATAAGCTTTCCCCTGGCATCCAGGATTTCTTCTCCGGATACGGAGGCCGGTGGGGCCTCGTACTTGTTTTTTTGAGGGATAATAGACTTAAAGCGGCCATTTTCTATGACAAGATTATAAAGACCTTCTTTTTTTCTGAGTCTGCAATTTTGAACAATCATCTGTTTTGCTCCCGTATTATCTGTTTTGTAACTGCCAATTGAGGCAGTCATTACGCTAAAAGAAAGTCAGCTTCACGCCTCCAGGCTTTTTAGCTCCATACATGAAAAAATGCCTTACGCGGGGACAGGCCCATCATCGCAAGACATCATTGTCAGGATTGTTTATTGTTTTCGAGTTTACCATAAACGAAGTGAGAATGCATCGTGTGGCATGTACAAGTTCAGAGGCTTCCGGTTGTCATTTGTACACAAGGAGGCATGGCCTTCCTTCAGGTTCTTTGTTATAGTAAAATGAGTTTGTTAACCTGGACTGCTTTGCTGCGTAATTTAAAATTGGAAAAGCGCTAAAGGGCAGAGCAAAACATATAGACAAGAAGCAAGGGAGAAGAGTCATGGGTATTTTATGCGGCCTGGATTTGGTGGAAATCGCTAGAGTGGAAAGAGCAATGGATAGAAAGGGTGACGCCTTCAGACGCAAGGTGTATACCTCTTCTGAACAAGCCTATTGCGAGTCCAGGGGCAAGGCCCGGTATGCCAGCTATGCAGCCCGGTTTTCGGCCAAGGAGGCTTTATCCAAAGCACTTGGCACCGGCATTGCGGCAGGCGTGACCTTTCTTGACATTGAGGTGGTGTCCGATGAAAGGGGAAAGCCCTCGCTAATCCTTCATGGACACACAAAAGAGGTTTTTGAAGCTTTAGGCGGGAAAAGTCTGGCCTTGAGCCTTACCCACTGCAGGGATTATGCAGGGGCACAGGTGGTTATTGAGACGGAAGGTGATTCTGAAAAACGGGTCAACGCATCGGATAAGGCGGATAGTCAGAAAACCGGTGAAGCCACTGTAAAAGAGGAGGCAGGCCATGACGAAAAGGCTTAAGCTTGTTCATACCGCAGATGTCCATCTGGACTGGCCCTTTGCGGAAGGTGGCCAGACCGGGTATTCACGGGGGCGGCGGGAAGACATTAAGGCAGCTTTCAGTGCCGTTATCCGCCGTGCTCTTATGGAAAAAGCGGATTTGCTTATCATAGCGGGGGATCTTTATGAGCATCACCACGCATCAGCCCAAACCATTGCCTGGCTTTCCCGGGAGCTTCATAAAGCAGGACTTCCTGTTTTTATTGTACCGGGGAACCACGACCCCTATGTGGCCAACGCCTGGTATGCTACCTGGGAATGGCCGGAAAATGTACATATTCTTCATAGCGGTAAACCTACTGTTACACTGGACAGGCTTTCTGTTCAGGTTCATGGCATCGGCTTTCAGGCCTTTCGCCAGGAGGCGCCGGATCTCAGCTTGGTGCCGCCGCCCTCCCAGGGTTTTTTTAATATTCTGGTTCTTCACGGTACACTGGATATGACCTTTGGTCACCATCCCTATAATCCGGTTACTTCCACCCAGCTGGATGCCCTGGGTTATGATTATTATGCTCTGGGGCATTTTCACAAGGAGGGAACGGGGTATGCCCTTAAAAGAGCCTTTAATCCTGGAAGCCCTGAGCCACTGGGCTTTGACGAGAAGGGGGAGCATGGAGCCTTTCTTGTGTCTATGGAAAAGGAGGGGCACGAAAGGGCTCGTATGGATATCAAATCCTTTTCCACTGCGGCTCGGCTTTATGCGGAGCGCAGTCTCGATCTGACAGGGACAGGCAGCGGGGAGGAAATACGGATGAAGCTTTTAGGCGTTCTGGAGGGCCTGAATCCCGACAGGGACCTTGTCCGTATTCTTCTTAAGGGCTATTCGGAGGAACAGCCCAATATCTCCGAACTTACATCCTCTCTTGGAGACTGGCGTTATTTAAGGCTATTGGATCAAACTCGGAGAGGCTATGACCTTTCTTCCCTGTCAAAGGAAATGACTGCAAGGGGAGCCTTTGTCAGGGCAATGCTGGAAAGGCTTAATCAGGAGGCGGTGAGTACTAGGGCAACCGCAGGCCAGAGCAACCCGGAAAATTCTCCTTTCTCAGAGGAGCTTGTGGAAAAGGCGCTGCTTTTGGGCCTGGAAGCCCTGGAAACCGGCAAAATAACGTCCCTCAGGGACAGAATGCAGGAGCTTTAATATGCGTATTACCCATATTTCAATAAAGGGCTTTGGCAAGCTAAAAGAGGTGAATTGGAGCCCCGGGCCCGGATTAAACCTGGTCAGCGGGCCTAATGAAGCCGGTAAATCCACCCTTAAGGCTTTTATCCGGTCCATGCTGTACGGCGTTAAGGGAGGGCGCAGAGCCAGGGACGGAAGCCTGCCCCCTGCAAAAAGGTTTAAACCCTGGCTGGGGGACAGCTACGCAGGGGTATTGGAATACCGTTTGGATAACGGAGAAGCCTTTCGTGTGGGCCGGAATTTTGAAAAGGTCACAGTGCATATTCATGACGCTCATTCCAATGATATAACAGGTGCTTTTCCCCTGGACAGGGAGACCGGGCCTCGCTTTGCCGAGGCCCAGCTGGGCCTGGATGAGGATACCTTTGACAGGAGCATAGCTATCAGCCAGCTTCAAACGGCTATAAACGATGAAGGCAGAAAAGACCTTCTTGAGAAGCTCTCCAATTTAAGCGCTTCCGGAGGCGAGGAGCTTTCCGTCAGCCGGGGTCTTCAGACTCTTGAGACTGCCCTTAATGAATGGGTAGGCACAGGGCGTACCACCACCCGTCCCCTGGACAAAATCAACCGGCGTATTCAGGAGCTTCAGATAAAGCTTGGGGAGCTGGAGGAAAGCCATGAAAGCTATTTGGATACCCGGCTTTGCCTTTCCGAGGAAAGAAGGAAGCATAAGGGGTTAATTGAACAAAAGCGTGCTGTGGAGTCCCGGTTTAAAAGCGGCCGAAATGAGAGGCTGGAAGCCTTGCTAGTGGATTTGGAGGAGCTTGAAGCCAAGGTGCGGGAAAAATTTCCTGAGCTTTCGGAGGATGAGTTCCCTTCTGTCGAAGAACTGAAGGAAAGGCAGAGGGATCTGGAAGAAACCCTTTTGCGGACAGAACGTCAGCTTCAGGAGAAGCAAAAAATTGGAGCAGCGGTAAAAACCGTGGAGAAAGCGCTTTTGAATAAGGGAGAAGATCTTCCGGAGAAATCCCGTCCGTCCTCACTTTTAGGTCCGGGCCTTGCCGTGCTGGGCCTTCTGTTTGCAGCGGCAGCCCTTTTTATGCGGCCGTCGCCTCTGTGGATCCTTCCCGGAGGGGCCGGTGTGCTTTTTCTGGCGGGAGGCCTTGGGGTTTTAATTCTGCATGGGCTAAAGGGCGGACGAAAAGCCCCCTCCCTGTTTGAAGCCAACGGCTTTAAGGGAAGGGAGGAATTTCTCATAGAGCAGACCGGCCTCAAGCGGAAGGAAGAGGACCTTTTGTCCGTAAAAAATCAGTTGGGTGACATAAGCCGCCTGACTGCGGAAATACGGGCAAGAGAGGCCCTGCTGAGGGAGGCTTTGGTTTTGGGTGCCCCTGTTAATTCCTCAGCCCAGTTGAAAAAGCTTTTGGACGGCTCTCTTTCTGCCTTTTCTCAGAGCGGTGCCAAGATGTTGGATTCTACCGTAAGGCCCGTCTCTCCTCAGGAGGCAAGGGAGCTTGAGCAGTTTGAAATGGAGCTTAAGGCTTCCGAAATACAGATAAAAGCATACGAGACCCGGCTTGAAAAGGCGCCCTCAATGGAGGAAAAGCTCCAATTGCTGGAGGAGCTTTCTCTTTTATCTGAAAAAAAGAAAGAGCTGGAGCAGCTGGGAAAGGAGCTTCAGCTGGCCCTTGATGTACTGTCGGAGGTCTCCCTGGCCTTCGGAAGGGATTTTACCCCCAGGCTCAACCGTGAGATGAGTCGGATACTTACCCAGCTTACAAACGGAAGATATACCGACATCCGTTCCGATGATCAATTTCAGCTCCTTGTTTCCGCACCTGAGACGGGAGAGCTTGTTCCTGCCCAGCGCCTAAGCGGAGGCACACTGGACCAGGTGTATTTGTCCATGCGCCTTGCAGCTGTTTCCCTGGTGGAAAAAAGCAATGAGGCTCTGCCGCTTTTTATGGATGATCCTTTTTTGCAATACGACGCTTTACGAATGGAAAAAGCGGTGATGCTATTGAAAGAGCTTGCACAGACCCGGCAAATTTTCTTTTTTACCTGCCGTGAAAGCGAGAGGGAAAAGCTTATGGAGCTTACGGGTTCATCGGCTGCCTGTTTTGAGCTTTAGTATCCTATCGCTGATAATCGTCAATAAAACAAATCATTTCATCGGCGCTTTCTTGCATTGGGTTGAGGGCAAAGTCCGCTTTGGTACCTCCGCAAGGCAGCATCTCAGACCATTCAATTATGCCGGCTCCGGACAAAACGCCGGAGCGGCAGAGTTCCTTTCTGAAATTTTCGTTTATTAAAATGAAATTCCTTACATATTTACTTCCTTCCTTTGCAACACTAATGACAAGCTGACACTTAGGAATCGTTCTGCGATTTGTAAGATGCCGGAACTTGGAAGAAATTATCACGTTGGAAAGGAATGAGGCTCAATGACATATGCAAAAAAACGTCTGCTCGTGGTGATTGTATTACTTGCAGCCTTTTCAGCTTCCCTTTGGCCTGAAATGAGTTTTGGCGCTTCTAACAGCGACAGGGATGTCCAGCTTATTGCAAGGGCCATCAATGGTGAAGCCAGGGGAGAGCCCTATGAAGGGCAGGTTGCTGTGGGTGCTGTTATACTCAACCGGGTACGCTCTGCCGATTTTCCCAATACCATTGCGGGTGTGATTTACCAGCCGGGAGCTTTTACTGCTGTCAGCGACGGACAGATTAATGTTCCCATCGATCCTAATTCAACGGTGGTGAAAGCTGCGGAGGATGCCATGAATGGCTGGGATCCCACCTATGGCTGCCTGTATTACTGGAATCCGGCCACCGCCACCAGCAAATGGATCTGGTCCAGGCAAATCGTAATAAAAATCGGTAAGCACAACTTTGGAAAATAAGCTATCCGATCAAGGCAGCCTTATAGGGAAGTGTGTGCTCAAAACAGGACAATTTATTGGAGAAAATGAGGGATAGATTATGGAAAAAAACTTCCGCGAGAATATGAAGGCGTTTTACACCATTCTGGCAAAGAACAGAGCCAAGAATTTTATTATTCTGATACTTCTTATAACCACCCTTTTTGGCGCCTACCAGTATAACCGGGCCATCAAGCTGAGAAGGGAGCTCAATAATGCGTATAACCGGGCTTTCTATGAATTGACAGGCTATGTGCAGAATGTGGAAATTATGCTGATGAAGGCACTTATGACTTCATCTCCTCAACTGGCCTCTTCCACCATGCGGGATATCTGGCAGCAGGCCAACCTGGCATCCACCAATCTGGGGCAGCTACCCGTCGCGGTGGGTACTCTTGCCAATACGGAAAAATTTCTTTCCCAGGTATCGGACCTTTCCCAGAGCATCAGCAAGCTCAATACTGCCGGACAGGCCATAGACGAAGAGCAGCTTAAAACCCTGGCATCTCTTCACAAATTTGCAGTAACCCTGGATGAAAGCCTGGTGGAGCTGAAAAGCGATCTTTCCAACGGGAATTTCAAATGGGAAAATATCTCCGATGAAAGCGCCAAAACCTTCAGCAGCACATCCGAGAAAATGCCCGATACCTTTGGCAAAATTGATGAGACCTTTCAGGAATTCCCCACGCTTATCTATGACGGCCCTTTCTCCGAGCACATGGCAAGAATGAAGGCTCTGGGGCTTTCAGGAGAAAAGGTGGATGAGAGCCATGCCATAAGCAGCCTGTCAGATTTTTTGGGCAAGGATAATGTGGATAATGTAGAAAAAAAGGCGGATAACAAAAACGGGATTATAGACACCTATAATTTTTATGTCAAGATGAGCAATCACAGGGAAGACAGTCTTGCCCAGGCCGATGTTTCCATGACAGGGGGCAAGGTGGTATGGTACCTTTACAACCGGGAGGTTGGAACACCTTCCATTGATATAGCCAAGGCCAAGCAGCAGGGCATGGACTTTTTAAAGAGCAGGGGCTATAAGAACATGAAGGACACCTACTATCTGGAAACGGGCGGGGTTGCCACCATTAATTATGCCTATTATGAGAATGATATTCTTTACTACCCTGATCTTGTCAAGGTTAAGGTGGCTCTGGATAACGGCGAAGTGGTGGGGTTTGAAGCCAAGGGCTTTCTCATGAGCCATCGGGAAAGAACCGACCTGACCCCGGAAATTTCAGAGACTGAAGCACGGGAAAAAGTTACAAGAGGTGAGGATATTACTTCAGCGGGACTGGTAGTCATTCCCACCGATTACGGCACTGAGATTTTGTGCTATGAATTTAAGGGCAAGCTGGAGGATAAATACTTCCTTGTCTATATCAACGCTAAAACCGGACAGGAAGAAAAGGTACTCCTTATTATCGATTCCGAAAGCGGAATTTTAACGATGTAGCCACAGTGGAGTGAAATTAACGGCATAATAGCATGGTGCTCCTATTTGACCCGTTCAGCCGAATTGGCCGGCGGATAAATTAGGAATACCATGCTTTTTGTTTTTTCAGCCAAGCTTTTTAATAAGCCGGATATCCTCACCAATAAACTGAAGGGTGGTGAATTCACCAAGAATTCGGGAGGCAATGCGCTCTTTATAAACCTCGAAGAGCCCCTTGGCATCCAGATTGGAGGAAATGACCGTTCGGCAGATACTTCTTGAAGAAAGGGCCTTCCGGGTTTCAAGAAGGGTGAGAAGCTCTGCGTATCGGGATTCGGTTAAGGGCTCGGTGCCAAGATCGTCCAGAATAAGAAGCTGGGAGGTGGCAATGCTTCGATAAGCCGTTTCAAAGGAAAGGCCGTCCTCCTCCTGGTTCATCCTGTACTTTCTGATGATTTCAAATAAGGAGGGCGTGGATAAATAGAGTACCGTATAGCC